>CAVITM010000082.1:0-9857 GCA_963645455.1 Moraxellaceae bacterium
ATACTTACCTTATAACCATCAAAAGGAAGTTCATTTTATGAAACATTTTACCTATACGAATACTAGTTTTTCCCCATCTGACTTCACGAAATCCCTGCTTCATACAGGTGATTTGTTTTTAGATATTGAAACTACCGGCCTGTCCAAGGATCGAAGCCGGATTTATCTCATCGGCTTTGCCCACTACACCGGCTGCAGTGATTTTTCGCTGCATCAGCTGTTTGCGGAGCAAATATCCGAAGAATCTGCGATTCTCTCAGAATTCATGGAATTTTTAGCCCAGGCAGACATCCGGCGCATCATCACCTTCAATGGCCTTCGATTTGACCTGCCCTTTTTAAATGCCCGGGCAAAAAGTTATGCCTTTGATCTGAATATTCTTACCCTTGAGCAGCTGGATATTTATAAGGAATGCTGCAAGCGAAAGGAACTGCTGCAGCTAACCAATTACAAGCAAAAAACCATCGAAACCTTCTTATGCATCGACCGCAAGGATTCATACTCCGGCGGAGAACTGATCCGTGTGTATGAGCACTACACAAAAGCGCCTACAGAGGACGCCGCACAAATGCTTCTTCTGCACAATTATGAGGATGTTTTAAATATGCACCGGCTGCTGGATGTTTTTGCATACGACCGGCTATTTTCAGAGAAAGCCGCTGTGACAAGTGCCACAATCGAAGACTTTCCCCAGCTTGATGGAAAAACTGCCCAGGAGCTGATCGTTACGTTGCAGGCGCCAGTGGAGCTTCCCGGAGAGCTGTCCATCCGCCATCCGGTTACGGACGTTTACATGCATATCAAGGATTCCACCGTTCGTGCGCGTATTCCCCTCTATGAGCATATGGCGCGACTGTTTTTTTCAGACTATAAAAATTATTATTACCTGCCGGCCGAGGATATGGCAATCCACAAATCCCTGGCTATGTGTATCGATTCTGCCCATAAACAAAAAGCGACCCCTGACACATGCTATGTAAGGCTCGCTGTAAATGATGCATTTCTATGTTCTGATCAACTCACGGAATTCATGACGCATACGCTGAGAAGCTTTTTGCCAAAGGCGCTCAGATAATCTTTCCACTAAAAGACCCCTGTAGGATATTTCCCACAGGGGTCTCATTCAATGACTACTCAGCATCTTCAGCAGGTGCTTCTGCATGCTCTTCTTCGGGAGCAAGTAATGCTTTCATGCTCAGGCTGATCTTCTTGTCTGCCTCGTTGAAATCAACGATCTTTGCCTCGATCTCCTGTCCGATCTTTAATACATCAGAGGGCTTCTCAATATGCTCTCTGGCGATCTGGGAAACGTGAAGCAGTGCATCGATTCCAGGAGTCAGCTCTACAAATGCGCCGAAATCGGTCATACGAGCAACTTTTCCTTTGACGATATTGCCGACTGCAAACTTCTCCTGAGCATTGTTCCAAGGGTTTGCATCCGGGAATTTCATGGAAAGTGCAATCTTTGTATCCTTGATATCTTTAATGAATACCCTTACGTTGTCGCCAACATTGAATACTTTCTTCGGATTCTCGATTCTGCCCCAGCTCATCTCTGAAATATGAAGCAGTCCGTCAACACCGCCTAAATCGATGAATGCACCAAAATCGGTTACATTCTTAACGGTTCCTTCGATTACATCACCGATCTTGATCTTCTCAAGCAGCTCTTTCTGAAGCTCTGCCTTCTTGGCAACTACTAACTGCTTTCTGTCACCGATGATCCGTCTTCTGCGGGGATTAAACTCTGTGATCACAAACTGAATATCCTGTCCCTCGTACTTTGTGAGATCCTTCTCATAGGTATCGCTCACAAGGCTGGCAGGAATAAATACACGTGCCTCATCAACAATGACACTCAGCCCACCGGTAAGAACCTGTGCTACCTTTGCGGTCAGCACTTCGCCCTTCTCAAATGCTTCCTCTAAACGCTTGCTGCCTTTTTCTGCTGCAAGACTCTTGTAAGAAAGAAGAACCTGTCCCTCGCCGTCATTGACTCTCTTTACCTTTGCTTCCATCTTGTCTCCTACGGAAACCATGGTGGTCAGGTCTGCGTTGGGCTCGTTGGTATACTCGCTGCGGCTGATGATTCCGTCTGACTTATATCCGATGTTCAAGACAATCTCGTCCGGTTTTACATCGATGACCGTACCCTCCACAATTTCATTTTGTCTGATTGTCTTAAAAGACTCTTCCAGCATTTGTTCAAAGCTCATTTCTGACATACTTTTGAACCTCCTCAATAATATTATTTGGGGTGGATGCCCCTGCTGTAATACCTACATTGCCAAGTCCAAGAAGTTCTGTCGTATCCAAATCTTCCAGTGTCTGTATATAGTAAGTATTTTTACATTCATCCTTACATATTTCAAATAGCTTCTGCGTGTTGGAGCTGTGCGCCCCTCCGATCACGATCATTGCATCGGATCTCTTCGCCAGCTCACGGGCCTGCGTTTGCCGTTTTGCAGTTGCATCACAGATGGTATTCAAAATACATACGCTAGTATAATAACCTTTTTTTTGAATAATTTCAACTAAATTCTCAAATTTCTTATTGTTATATGTCGTTTGTGAAACGATGCAGAGATTTTTTTTCTCGGGAAGAGAAAAGCTTTCTGCCTCCACTGCAGTCTCGATCACAGTCGTATGAGCCGGATCACACCATCCGCAGATTCCCTGCACTTCCGGATGGGTCGGATTGCCAATGATAATGATATGATCACCGGCAGCTGCATGCTCCTCCACGATATGATGGATCTTTTTTACAAAGGGGCAGGTGGCATCCAGCACTTCAAAACCACTGGATAAGAGCTTTTCCTGAACAGCTCTGCCCACTCCGTGGGAGCGGATCACGACACGCCCCTTGGGAAGCTCCTCCAGGGAGTCAAGGGAATGAATGACCCGGACACCTTTTTTCTCAAGATCTTCCACAACCTCTTCATTATGAATGATAGGTCCGTAGGTATATAAGGCGCCGGGCAGCTTAGTCTGCTCATAGACCAGATCCACCGCACGACTGACACCAAAACAAAATCCGGCACTTTCCGCCACTGTTACCTTCATGCTACTTCTGCTTCTCCTTTACGATTTCAAGAATTCTGGAAACAACCTGATCAATAGTAAGCTCAGAGGAATCTACTAAAATCGCGTCAGCTGCCTGGCAAAGGGGCGACATTTCCCGATGCATATCCCGGTGGTCACGCTCCCTGATATCTGCCTCTATCCTGGACAGCTGTGGGCTCTCTCCTTTTTCCATCAATTCATCAAAGCGGCGCTTTGCACGGGTCTCAACGCTTGCCGTCAGATAAATCTTGACCTGGGCTTCCGGCAATACACAGGTGCCGATATCTCTGCCATCCATAATCACATCGGCGCTCTGGGCCAATTTTTGCTGAAGAGCCACAAGCTTTTTACGGACTGCTGGATAAGCACTGGTGACAGAAGCCAGATTGCCCACCTGCTCCGTGCGTAAAAATCCGGTGATGTTTTCACCGTTTAAAAGCACCTGCTGGGCACCGTTTTCGTAACGGATTGTCACATCCGCACCGTCTAATGCACCGCAGACAGATGCTTCATCCGCGCCATCGATCCCCTGCTTTAAAAAGTGATACGCCAGGGCACGATACATGGCACCGGTGTCTACATATATATATCCCAATTCCTTTGCAAGCTGTTTTGCAATGGTACTTTTTCCTGCTCCCGCAGGACCGTCAATCGCTATATTAAATGCTTCCACTGATTTCTCATTCATCGCTGTTTGTCCTTTCATCTATGACCTGGTCGCCGCACTTAAGCCTGCTAAGTATCCGCTGGACCATGCAATCTGCAGATTAAAGCCACCGGTAAATGCATCCAGATCCAGAATCTCTCCTGCGAAATACAATCCCGGTGACAGCTTTGATTCCATGGTAGACGGATTGACCTCTTTTAGGGAAATACCACCACGGGTAATGATCGCCTCTTCAAATCCCCGCAGCGACGTAAGTGTCACTGTAAAATCCTTCAGACATAACGCCAGAGCGGTTCGTTCCTCCCGGGTGATTTCATTGACTTTCTTTTCTTCGGAAATCCCGCTTCTCTCGATCAAAATCGGCAGCAGCTTTGCCGGTGCAAGGCCACCCAGTGCATTTTTCAGCTGTTTGTTTTTATTTTCCTCAAATTGGCGAAGCAGTCGCTTGTCCATCTGCTCCATGGATAAGGCCGGCTTCCAGTCCAAATGCAGCTGCAGCGAATGCTTTTGCAGCAGATCCCCCACTACCGCACTGGCGGTAAGCATCAAAGGGCCGCTGACACCGAAATGGGTAAAGAGCATCTCGCCAAAATCCTCAAACAAGGCTTTTTTTGAATCCATGCCGGTGATCTTTATGCGGACATTTTTCGGAGCAAGTCCCTGCAGCTCCTTTATATCTTCATCCGACGCACAAAAGGGAACCAGGGATGGGCGAAGGGGTGTCACTGTATGCCCCAGCATCTCAGCCAGTCTGTATCCGCTGCCATCAGATCCGGTGGTTGGATAACTCTTTCCACCAGTGGCAAGCAGCAGCTGCTTTGTATGGAAGCTTCTTCCATCATCCAACGCCAGCTGATAACCGCCATCTTCCTCACGGGCAATCCGCTCCACCTTCGCATGATAGCAAACGTCGATTTTCAATCGATCCATCATACGCTTTAATGCGCCGATCACATCTGAAGCATGATCTGAAACCGGAAATACACGATTTCCACGCTCTACCTTTGTTTTCATTCCGGCAGATTCGAAAAATTGAATCGTCTGCTCATTGGTAAATGTATAAAAAGCACTGTACAAAAATTTTGCATTTTTCGGTACGTTTAAAAACAGCTCCTCCATCTCACAGGCATTGGTCAGATTGCATCTGCCTTTTCCTGTAATATAGATCTTTTTGCCAGGCTTTTCATTGCGCTCCAGTACTAAAATCTTCTCGCCCGGTATGCCATTTTGTGCTGCTGCAATCGCAGCCATCATGCCGGCCGCACCGGCTCCCACTACTATCCATTCGTAGCTATGCATGATCCTCTCCCAGATGTGCATACCGCACCTTCAGTGAGTCATCAATATAATTGATCTCATCACTCTCATAGACCTGATACTCGTCCCAGATATGCTCCAGCTCTTCTAAGGTTTTTACAACTTCCCCCTGTTTTTTCATACATAGCGCAACTATCAGCGCATTGACCACGCTGAGGGGCGCCACCAGAGAATCCACGATGGACGCCATATCACTGCTGGCGATCAGGTTGCAGGAGGAATAAAGATTCATGGGTGAATGAACGCTGTCTGTCAGCGTGATCACCTTTGCATTCCGGTTATTCGCAAACTCCATGGCCTTTAATGTACGCATGGAATAACGGGGAAAGCTGATGCCTATGATCACATCATCCTCGCTGATCCGTACCATCTGCTCAAACAGCTCACTGGAATTATTGGTATTGAGCTGGATCACCCG
This sequence comes from Moraxellaceae bacterium, assembly GCA_963645455.1. Lineage (GTDB taxonomy): Bacteria > Bacillota > Clostridia > Lachnospirales > Lachnospiraceae > W0P33-017. The sequence goes on from CAVITM010000082.1 coordinate 5,466, forward strand.
GTCAAACATCAAATGCAGATAAAAGGCCAGGAAACTGGCCAGCGGCGCGCAGCTTCGAATGCCCACCACATAGATGGTCTTTGCCTTCAAAATAATATCCACCGCCATCTCAAAAGCGCTCTGATCGATATGCTCCAGCGTATATTTGATTTTCTCCGCATCAGCCTGCAGCACGCTCTCTAAAATCTTTGACTGGGAGATCCGACCATAAGTGACCTCCATCCGCTGAATCGAATTGAGCTTATTGCGCACCATTTCCTCAAGAGCCTGCTGAAACTGCGGATAGCCCTTGTATCCTAAATGGGAGGCAAAACGAACTACTGTAGATTCACTGACACCCACAACCTCTCCCAGCTTTGCAGCCGTCAAAAAAACTGCCTTGTCATAATTGTCCGTAATATAAGCAGCTAACAGCTTTTGCCCCTTGCTCATACTGCTGTATGACTGGTTGATGCGGTTGATTAATTCATTCGTGTTACTCACTTTGCTCTGCTCCCGTCTGTAGCGCATCGGCAACTACTAACGTTCGTGTCTTTGTGGCTGTCCGAATGGATTTTTTTGCATTGGGGTTCGTCACGCTATAGGTCAGCTGATACTCACCGGTCTCACTAAATACATAGCAATCTCCATCTACCAGCGTTACCTTGTTTCCGGAAGGTGTCAGAATCTTGATCGCAACGGCCTCAGTCAGATCTGCACCGCCGGGCAGCTCCGCATTCACATCTGCTGTCAGCTCATCCCAGTAAAGCTCCTGATTCTGTTCTGTGAGGGTAATCTGCTCCCAATCAGTATCACTGCTTAAAACCGGTGTTCCCTTGTCAATGACGGTGATGGTCAGCTTTTTGGTCGTCTTCTTTCCATTGTTGGGATTGGTGACCACATATTTTAACCGGTATTTGCCTTCCTGGTTCAGTGTAATGGAAGAAGCCGTGCACTGTTCAAAGGAATCTGCTTCCGGATATTTGATGGAGAGAACAACCTTTTTTGTCAGATTCACTCCTGCAGAATCCTTTGCCTTGATCCCATTGAAGGGCTTGTAGGTATCTCCCACCTTTTTGGTCAGGGATGTCTTGACGCCGGTCAGTGTGGCTGCTTTTTTGTCTACGACCTTATAGGTCACTTCCTTTGATGCCGTCCGTCCGAAGGAATCTACCACAGAATAAGACACCTTATAGCTGCCGATCTTTTTCATATTAACGGTTCCATTTTTCTTTACCCAATCCGTAATGGTAAAGCCGCCGGAATCCTTGCAGGTCATATTGCCACCGGCAAATTTAGTGCCATAGGCAAGTGTCTTTGATGAAACTGTGATCTTCGGCTTTGCACTGCCGCTCTTATAGGGATTACCCTCGGCCGGATCCGTGGGATCCCATCCCATATACTTTGACTCATCCACCTTGATGGTCTCCGGCTTCCCTAAGGGATCATCCTTGGATGTGCCAGTGAAAATCGTAACCTTTGTCCCTACCGGGCAATTGTCATAGATCCACTTGGATGCTGCTACCGTCAGACGCACACAGCCATGAGAAGCAGTAGATCCCAGCTTGTTATACTGACGATAGGACTGGGTACTGGTGCTTTGCTGATAATACCATACGGAATGGAACAAAAATCCTCTGGTGATACGGGTGCAATACTGTCCGTAGCTGGGGCCGTCCAGCTCCCACCACCGATACTTTGCCGGTGTATAAAAGGTGCCTGTCGGCGTTGCATAGCCAACCGAACAGGTAAATGCCGTATAAGGCGTGCCGTCCTTTTTATAGACTGTCACCACATTGGTTCCCTTATTTACTTTCAAATAATAATCCCCTGTACCGGTCTGTGCCGCCTGTGTGGAACAGACAGATGTGAATAGGCAGGACACCATCAGCAATAAAGCCAACAGTCCTGCGCAGAAACTGCGTTTTGTTATTTTTCTCATAACAAACCTCCAAAAATAGTCTTTGATCGGAAAGACACCGACACTCCTATGCTACCCCCTTTTGTTTTTTTCGTCAAGTTTTTTGCTGTATCGGGGGTGAAGTTTCCTATTATTATAGTAAAAAAAGACTGCCGCGCAGAAACCATGCACCCTGGGAAGTGTGTGGGGCAAAGTCTCCTTGCGGCAGTCCTCTAAATCATAATAGAAAACTGACTATCCTATACGGGATATGCTTTATTTTTCTCATCTGCAACAGCCGGATCTACCTTTGTCTGCTGTGCCTGACGGTATTTGAAGAACTCCGTAGCTACCTGCGGGAACAGTGCATAGCTAAGGACATCCTCATCCTGCTGCTTCCACTGCTTCATCTCAGCCTCGATCTTGTCTAATTCGGGCTCCAGCAGATCTGCGTAACGGCAGGTGATGGCATTCTTCTTGTCCTCACCCAATACCTTGTCAACGACTTCAGGATTGAAAGGCTTTACGGTCTGGCCATACTTGCCAAGCAGCACATCCTTGGTCTCCTTTGTAGCAACCTTGTAACGCTCGCCCATCAGCACGTTAAATACAGCCTGTGTACCAACGATCTGTGAAGAAGGTGTAACAAGGGGCGGCTCACCAAGATCCTTACGAACTCTGGGAATCTCCTCAAGTACCTCCATGTATTTGTCTTCTGCGTTCTGCTCCTTTAACTGTGATACCATGTTAGACAGCATTCCGCCGGGTACCTGATATAACAGTGTCTGGATATCTACGCCTAATACCTTGGGATTGAGCAGTCCGCTCTTTAATGCTTCTTCGCGGATGGGACGGAAGTAGTCTGCGATCTCCTTTAAGAGCATCTGATCGAAGCCCGGATCATAGGCAGTTCCCTTGAAGGTCTCAGCCATAACCTCTGTTGCAGGCTGGCTGGTTCCAAGTGCAAAGGGGCTGATGGCAGTATCGATAATATCGCAGCCTGCCTCTACAGCCTTCAAGCAGGTCATGGAAGCCACGCCTGAGGTGTAGTGTGTATGCAGCTCAATGGGGATGCTGATTGCAGACTTCATGGCCTTGATCAGCTTCTCAGCCTGGTACGGGGTAAGAAGACCAGCCATATCCTTGATACATACGGAATTGGCACCCATTTCCTCAACCTCTTTTGCCTTCTGGGTCCAATAGTCTAAGGTATAGGCATCTCCTAATGTATAGCTAAGTGCAACCTGGGCATGTCCGCCCTCTTTGTTGGTAGCTTTAACGGCAGTCTCTAAGTTTCTCAGATCGTTCAGGCAGTCAAAGATACGGATGATATCAATACCATTTGCGATAGACTTCTGTACGAAATATTCTACTACATCATCTGCATAGGGACGATATCCTAAGATATTCTGTCCACGGAAGAGCATCTGCAGCTTTGTATTTTTGAATCCGGCTCTTAATTTACGAAGACGATCCCACGGATCCTCCTTTAAGAAACGAAGGGATGCATCAAAGGTAGCGCCGCCCCAGCACTCAACGGCATGATAGCCAACCTTATCCATCTTGTCAATGATGGGAAGCATCTGCTCGGTGGTCATTCTCGTAGCGATCAGAGACTGATGTGCATCACGCAGAATCGTCTCTGTAATTTTTAACGGTTTTTTCGTTATAGTTTGATCAGACATCGATTAAATTCCTCCTTATTTTATTAAATTCCGAAGATCGCCATAAAGGTACCTGCAGCTACCGCAGTGCCGATAACTCCGGCTACGTTCGGTCCCATGGCGTGCATCAGCAGGAAGTTGGTAGGATCCTCTTCGGCCCCGACCTTTTGGGATACACGGGCAGCCATCGGCACGGCAGATACACCGGCTGAACCGATCAGCGGGTTGATCTTGCCCTTGGTAAGGAAGCAAAGCAGCTTACCAATGAGAACGCCTGCAGCAGTACCGAATGCGAATGCAATCAATCCTAATGCAACAATCTTTAATGTGCTGAAATTCAAGAATGCCTCTGCACTGGTGGTTGCACCAACAGAAGTACCAAGTAAGATAACAACAATGTACATCATTGCGTTGGAGGCTGTCTCCTGCAGCTGACGAACAACGCCTGACTCACGGAACAGGTTACCAAGCATCAGCATACCAACCAGAGGTGCAGTCGTCGGCAGAACCATACATACTACGATCGTTACGACGATAGGGAACAGAATCTTCTCCAGCTTTGAAACCGGGCGAAGGTTCTCCATCTTGATCTGACGCTCTTTCTTGGTGGTCATCAGCTTCATGATGGGCGGCTGGATAATCGGAACCAGTGACATATAGGAATATGCCGCCACGGCGATAGGTCCAAGCAGTCCGGTCTGTCCCAGCTTACCTGCAAGGAAGATGGATGTGGGTCCGTCCGCACCACCGATAATAGAGATAGATGCGGCTGCCTTGTCGTTGAAGCCCATGAGAATCGCCATAAAATATGCAATATAAATACCAAACTGTGCCGCAGCACCCAAGAGG
>CAVITM010000083.1:0-9793 GCA_963645455.1 Moraxellaceae bacterium
ACCTATGAAAACGTGGTAAAGACCACCTGTTTCCTCGCTGAAATGTCTGATTTTGGTGCATTCAACGAGGTATACGGCTCTTATTTTACCAGCAAGCCAGCACGCTCCTGTGTGGCAGTCAAGGCACTTCCGAAAAATGTTCTGGCTGAGATCGAGGTCATTGCAGAACTGAATTAGCTTTTTCATTTATTTTTTCGCAAAAAAACTCCGGGTCTTACGACCCGGAGCTTTTTTATTTACTTACTTATAGATTAGTCATACAGGTTGGGAGCGATAGAATCGTCATCCATGTTGTCTGCATTGTACCAATATCCCTCGGTAGGAACATCAGATACTTCCTCGCCATTTGCGATTGCATACAGAGTGTCGATTGTGGTGATACCCATTGCTAAAGGAGACTGGGTAACTGCACCATACATCTTGCCGTCTGTGATGGCTGCCTTGATAACTGAACCAGCATCGAAACCAGCTGCTAATACAGAGGTCTCAGGATCGGTTCCTAATACGTTCAGGTTCTCGTTTGCAGTTAAGATACCTTCTGCAGCTACCTGGTTAGAACCGAACATACCGATTGTATCAGCCTTGTTCATGATAACAGATGCCTCAGTTGCGCATAACTCAACAGTTGTCTGAGCGGGAACTGCAACTTCGATGACGATGTCTGCGTCTGCTTCTGCAACGGTCTCAGCTGTTGTGTCGTTTACATACTTGTCATTGCCGATTACTGCTACTGACTTGCCATCAGCTGCTGCTAACTCAGCGAACTTGTCGATGAATCCAAGACCACGGTTGATAATAGACTCAGAAGTAGCTTCCTGGTTAACCTCACCGATACGAACCGGAGAAGTAGCTGCTGCGATCTTGTCCTTTAAGCCTGCATACAGGTTCTCAGCTGCGGTAGCGCCTGCGCCATAGTTGTCAGTTGCAACGGTTGAATATACAGATCCTTCAGGAGCATCCGGAATACCAGAGTCGAAACATACTACCGGGATACCCTTGTCCATAGCGGTCTGAAGAGCATCTAAGCAAGCAGACTGATCACAAGCTGCAAGACCGATACCATCTACACCGTCAACGTTGATTGCGTTGTTCAGCATGTTAACCTGATCAGCGATATCTGACTCAGCGTTGGGGCCTGTGCAGTTGTAAGAAACACCAAGCTTCTCAGCTTCCTGCTCAACACCCTTTACAGCTGCCTGCCAGTAAGATGACTGATAAGACTTAACGATGATCTCGAAGTGATAATCGCCGCCCTCAGCTGCTGCGGAATCTGTTGCGCTGTCTGCAGAATCTGCTGCACTGTCGTCTGCTGAATCAGCTGCGCTGTCTGCAGAATCTGTTGCAGTGCTGTCATCTGTTGAATCTGCGGAAGATCCACATCCAACAACGAGTGTTGCTGCCATTGCTACACACAATAAGCTAGCTAAGACTTTCTTTTTCATTTTTTTGTCCTCCTTTTTTTACCATTTTGGTATATATATAAAACCTCTGCGGTCTTATATCGATGTAGTATTAGTGTACTTCTGTTCTCTTCTTTTTAATGATATCTACCATAACTGCTGCGATCAGCACAAGTCCGGTGATGATCTGCTGCCAGTTGGCCTGAAGTCCGATATAAGGAAGTCCGGTCTTTAACAGACAGATGACAAATACACCGATCAGGGAACCTTCTACACTACCTGCACCACCGGTCGCAGATACACCGCCGATGATGGCACCGCCGATGGCCTCCAGCTCGAAGCCGGCACCTGTACCGGGCTGAACCGTAGCAAATACTGCGGAGTAGGCAATGGCTGCCAGTGCTGAGAAGAATCCGGAGATTACATATGCCATTACGTGATAGAACTTTACGTTGACACCGGATAATCTGGTGGCTTCTTTGTTACTTCCGATGGCGATGGTATAACGACCCATCTTCGTGTGATTCAATACAAATGCCATAAGGGCTACGATGATCAGCATCCACAGGAAACCGATGGGGATCTTCACACCGCTGGATGTGGTGATCTTGAAGATATTTCTGAACCATCCGCCCTCAGCGCCTGCTGCCGGCCAGGAAATACCAAAGCCCTTGGAGAAGATGGAACCAAGTCCACGGGTGATCATGCAGGTACACAGTGTGGTCAAAAACGGGGGCAGATCCATGATGGCTACCAGCACACCGTTTAATATACCGATCAGAATACCTAGTAGAATGGTCACGATCAAGCCCACTGCTACGGGCATTCCCTTCTGGGTGATCAGATATCCACCTGCCAGTGAATAACAGATCAGTCCGGTACCGATGGAAAGATCAACACCGCCGGTAATCAGCGGGAATGTAACACCGATGGACATCAGTACGATGTAGTAGGAGTAATCCAGAATACTCATAACTGTAGAGTACTGTCTGAAGTTCTCACTGACAAGGCTGAAAAATATAAATAATGCGATAACTACCAGGAGTACGATGAACTTCTGACTAGCAAAAATAGATGATTTCTTTTTCATTGTTCTCTCCTCCTTAACCAATCTCTCGTGTTGCCATATTCATGATCATCTCCTGCGTAGCCTCCTCGATCCGGACCTCACCGGTCTTGCGGCCTTCGCACATGATCACGATACGATCACTCATTCGTAAAATCTCAGTCATTTCTGAGGAGATCATAATGATGGACTTTCCTTCGCTGGCGAGTCGGTTCATCAATTTGTAAATCTCATTTTTCGCTCCGACATCAATACCACGGGTCGGCTCATCGAAAATCAATATATCACAGTCGTTGATCAGCCACTTGGCGATAACCACCTTCTGCTGATTACCTCCGGAGAGGTTCACAACCAGCTGATCTACACTGGGTGTCTTTGTCGCAAGGGAATCAACATATTCCTGTGCAACCTTTTTCTCTGCACGCTTGTTGATGAAAAGTCCTGACATATAATTCTGTAAGCATGCCATGGTGGAGTTCTCAGCTACAGTCTTTTGTACAACGATGCCATAACGCTTGCGGTCCTCGGAAAGATATCCGATACCGGCACGAACTGCATCCTGGGGAGAATTGATGGTGACTTTCTCGCCATTGATATAAATATCGCCGCTCTCCTTGGGGTCTGCGCCGAAGATGGCACGTGCGGTCTCGGTACGTCCTGCTCCCATCAATCCGGAGAAGCCTAAGATCTCGCCCTTGTGAAGCTCGAAGCTGACATCCTGTACCATACGTCCTGCGTTCAGATGCTCGACTTTCAGTACAACCGGTGCGTCTGCAGGAACTGCACTCTCTGTCTTGGGATCTTCGTAGATGACACGACCTACCATCATGTTGATGATGTCGTCCTTGGTACATTCTTCTGTGATCAATGTACCTACATAACCGCCATCTCGCATGACCGTCACACGGTCGGTGATGACTTTGATCTCATCCATACGGTGTGAGATATATACAATGGCCAGATTCTGCTCACGCAGATCACGGATGATCTTGAACAGCTCCTCGATCTCAGCCTCTGTCAGGGCTGCGGAGGGCTCATCGAAGATGATCAGCTTGGCCTCATGGGAAATCGCCTTGGCGATCTCGCACATCTGCTGCTTGCCGACGGTCAGGTTGGCCATCGTCTCAGTAGGATCGATATCAATATGTAACCGTTCGAACAGCTTCTTTGCTTCTTCGTTCATCTTCTTGTCATCGATCTTGATGCCCTTTTTGAACTCGCGACCGATGAAGATGTTCTGGGCTACGGTCAAGTGACCCAGCATGTTCAACTCCTGATGCACGATGACAACACCTGCTGCCTGTGCTTCTCTTGTATTATGAAATTCTACTTCTTTTCCTTCAAATGTAATAGTTCCGGAATCCTTGGTGTAGATACCTGTCAACACCTTCATCAGAGTGGATTTACCGGCTCCGTTCTCTCCCATCAGCGCGTGTACTTCGCCGCGTTTTACCTCAAAGTCTACATGATCGAGTGCATGTACACCGGGGAAAGACTTATCAATACCTTTCATCGTTAAGATTACTTCGCCCATTGTCTTACCTTTACCTTTCTGTATGTATCTGCCTGCAATCGCTGCAAACTAGTTCTTTCTGCGTCTTGCAACTACGTCCGCGTAAACCGCTACGATAACGATCAGTCCTGTGATGATCAGCTGATAGTTTTTGTTGATTCCAAGAGCCAGAATACCTTCCTGTAAAAGTGAGATAATGAACACACCGATGACGGTTCCGCCGATGGATGCCAGACCACCTGCCATGGATGTTCCACCCATTACGCAGCCTGCAATCGCCTCATTGTTGTACTGATCGCCGTATCCGGGCTGTACTGTGGTGTAGGCTCCTACAAAGAAGATGGCTGCTATGCCTACCAGTATACCACAGATCACATAGGAAAGCATCTCCCATTTTTTAACATTTACGCCGGAGAGGCGAACCGCTTCTTTATTGCTTCCAAGGCTCAGGATATAACGTCCTGCTTTGGTATTGTTCAATACGATGGAGCAGATCACTGCTGCCGCAAGGAAAATCACCAGTCCTACCGGGAAGTTGCCTACCTTTACCAGCTTACGGAACCATCCGGAAGCCTCTGCTGCCTGGGGCCAGCTGACGGACTGTGTCTTTGTAAATACGGATGCAAGACCTTTTGCGATATTCATGCTGGCCATGGATACGATAAAGGACGGCACCGTCCAGTATGCTACGAGATAGCCGTTGAAGCATCCGAACAAGAAACCTACCAGAATGCTGATCAGCAGACATACCGCAGTGGGCATCCCATAGCTGGTCAGGCAAAAGCCTGAGACCAGAGCCGCACAGAACATCACCGGTCCGATGGAGAAATCGATACCTCCCGTGGCGATAACGAAGGTAACGCCCAGTGCTAAGAAGCCCAGGAAATATGCATAATTCAATGCGCTAAGAATACGGGGCAGTCCAGCGAAACCTTTCGAGGTCAGGCTAAAGAGGATGTACATAAGGATCAGTACCCCACATAGCACGATTCTGTTGAAACCGAGTTTTTTTACGATTGGATTTTGTTTGATCTTTTCCAATTTTCTTCCTCCCAACTTAATAATGATTGTGTTGGCCAAAGCGTTAGGATGAACCGTTTCACCCTCTGAGTAAGACTATTATCCACCCAAAACATTTCGTTGTCAATTCTAACAAATAGGATGTTTCAGAAAAAGGATGGTACAATAGTCACCTTCGGTCGCTCATGCCGTCAGTCGTCGCACAGCCGCTTGATGGAGTTTCCCGCACGCATGGATGTTCCCATGCTAAACTCGATAGGGGGACGCTTCTCCGTCCCGGCGATCTGCTCCAGCATCAGCTCCACCGTCTGCTCGCACATCTCCTTCATGGGCTGGACCACCATGCTCAGCCTGGGCTTCACCAGATGCGAAAGAATCAGATCATCGAAGCCCATCAGGGAAATGTCCTCCGGACAGTCGTAGGGCGATTCGTTCACGGCCATGACTGCGCCCAGCGAGGTCTCATAGTTCGTCATAAAGACTGCGGTGGGTCGATCCGAAAGACTCAAAAGATCATGCATGCTCTCGTGCCCGAACTCGATGGTATGAACCCCCAGTCTGCGGTACTCCTGGGGAACCTCAAGTCCTGCTTCCTCCATGGCTTCCAGGAAACCGCGATAACGCTCATAGCCCGTATATTCTACCTTGGATGCGATGATTGCGATCTTCTTGTGTCCGTAGGAAAGCATGTGTCTGGTGGCACGATAGGCCGCCATCCGGTTGTCGATCTTGACGCAGTCGTAATCAGACACATCAAAAGAACGATCCAAAAGCACCACCGGTACATTTTTCTCCTTGGCAGGGAATAAAAAATCCTCCTTGCGGGATACCGGCATGACGATAATGCCGTCTACCTTCTTATTAAGAAGGAAACGCACATTATCAGCCTCGATCTTCTCATCCATGCGGGAATCGCAGACAAGCAGCGCGTAGCCGGCACGCCGCAGGCAGTCCCCGATATGGTGGATCAGCACACTGGAAAACATACTCTCGATATCATAAACCATCATGCCGACGGTATTGGTCTTATTCGTGACCAGTCCACGGGCAATCTCATTCACCTCATAGTGGAGATCCTTGATCGCAGCCTCGATCTTCTCGCGGTTCTCCGGTAGTACATTCTTTCCATTCAGGTATTTGGAGATCGTCGCCAGCGACAATCCCGTCTGTTTTCTGATATCCCGTATAGTTGCCGCCATATGCTGTCCTTTCTGTGTCTAATGTCGAACATGTTCGCGAAACGGTACGCTCTTGTTCGTTTTTTATTATAACATTTGAAAAAGGGTTGAAAAGTGATATAATTGGTAAAAATATTGTAAAATAGTCACCCATTCAACGGAGAAGAGACATGAAGTATATCGACTACAAGGAGCAGCGCAAGCACGGAACGTTTAACTTTCCCATCGCCTTTTACCACGAGCAGCCCCGCAGCCCGCGCTATCATATGACCTATCACTGGCACACGGAATATGAGATCATCCGGGTCATTTCCGGCAGCATTCATCTGACCATCAACAACGAGACCAATGTCTATCATGCCGGCGATGTGATTTTTATCACGGACGGCGAGCTCCACGGCGGTACGCCCATCGACTGCGTCTACGAATGCATCGTTTTTGACCTGCAGATTCTCATGCGAAACAACCACGCCTGTGCCAAAACGATTCAGGACATCACCGATCACAAGATATTGATCCACACGCTGCTGTCCGCCCATGATGATTCCATTCAGGAGCTGATTCACCAGCTCAGCCGCGCCCTGTCATCCCGCAGCACCGGCTACGAGTTCAAGGTGCAGGGCTATCTCTATCAACTTTTTGGGATTATTCTGGAAAAACATTTATACGAGCAGAACAAAGACGATGCCGCAGCCAATGAGCGGCTCAACTCCATCAAGAATGTGCTTGCCTACATCTCGGAGAATTACTATAATAACATCAAGCTCGAACACCTGGCGAAGATCGCCGGCATGAATGAAAAATATTTCTGTCGTTACTTCCGGAGCATGACGGAGCGCACGCCTATCGATTACCTGAACTACTACCGGATCGAATGTGCCTGCGAGATGCTGTCCACCAAGGACATCTCCATCAAGGAAGTGGCCCTCTCCTGCGGGTTTAATGATGAGAGCTATTTTATTAAGACGTTCCATAAATACAAGGGCCTTACGCCCAAGCAATTTACGTCATCAGAGTTTTAGGAGGATTTATAGCAATGAAACAGCGACTTTTGTCACTTTGTCTGGCGGCTGTATTTAGTATCAGCCTGCTGACGGGATGTTCCGCTCCCTCGAGCACCGAGCCGGACTGTCCCTTTTCCGAATTAAAATGGTCCAGCAGCGTCGAGGACATGGAAGCAGTCGAAGGCACAGAACACGAGACCTACGATTCGGTCTACGGCGGCACGACTTATACCTATACAAAGGAATTCGGCGGCGTCAGCGGTACGGTCAAGTATATGTTTGATGAGGATGAGCAGCTGGCTGCCATCGCATGGGCCTACGGCTCCGAGGATACCGACGAGCTGGATTCCCTCTATGATACGATCCACTCAGACCTGGTGGAGACCTACGGCGAGAGCGGATACAACACCAGCAAAGAGACCAACTACGGCGACGTCTGGTACCGCGACGAGGGCAATATCATCATCAGCACCATGGTGACCGATAGCCAGAAGGCACTGCAGTACTCCTACCTCAGCCCCGAGCAGTCCACCGACGAGGCAGATCGCCACAGCAGCGACGCACCGGATTTGATTCAGTAATCACAGCTACATATGATTGATCCGGGAGGCTAGAAATCCTGCCCCGAAGCCATTGTCGATATTCACCACGCTGACACCGCTGGCGCAGGAGTTGAGCATGGCCAGCAGTGCGGCGACTCCTCCGAAGGAGGCTCCATAGCCGATGCTGGTGGGCACGGCGATGACCGGGCAGTCCACCAGGCCGCCGATGACGCTGGCCAGTGCGCCTTCCATGCCTGCCACGGCGATGATGACCCGGGCATCCATGAGCAGATCCAAATGATCCAGCAGTCTGTGAATGCCGGCGACTCCCACATCGTAAAGGGGCATCACCTCATTTCCCAGCGCACGGGCCGTAATAACGGCTTCCTGTGCCACGGGAATATCCGAGGTGCCGCCGGTAGCCACTACGATCTTTCCTTTGCCGTCGATCTGGGGCATTGTTCCCACGAGCCCCATACGGCATTCCTCGTAATAAGAAAAATCCGTCACATGTTCCGGCAAAATCAGTGCTTTCTCCTGCTGCAGCCTGGTGATCAGAATCATCTGCGTCCCATGTCTGCGCATGGACTGCACGATCTCTATGATCTGCTCCGCCGTTTTTCCCTCGCCGTAGATCACCTCAGAGACACCCTGACGCATACTCCTGTGATGATCAACCTTGGCAAAGCCCAGATCCTCAAAGGGTGCTTCCCTCAACTGCAGAACCGCAGCCTCCGGAGAGAGGCGCCCGGCTGCCACCTGCTCCATCAATTTTTTACATTCCTTTTGATCCATCCTTACATCTCCAAAAAATTATTCGGTGTCCTCAATGCGCAGGCACTCATTCATGCTGCCGCTGCGAAAGCCCAGCAGATCCGCTGTCACATAAGAAAAGCCTAGCTCCTGCAGCCGCTGGGTGATTCGGGTGCGGTTGGTATCCTCGAAGAGGCGCGGCAGTTCCTGGGGCAGTACCTCGATGCGGGCCAGCGATCCGTGCACTCGCACCCGCAGCTGATGAAAGCCAAGCTCATGCAAAAAATTCTCCGCCGTCTCTAGGGCCGAGAGCTTTTCTGCAGTGATCGTTTCGCCGTAAGCGAAGCGGCTGGCCAGACATGCGCAGGACGGCTTGTCCCAGGTGGGCAGTTCCATCTGCTTCGAGAGCTGGCGAATCTCATTTTTTGTAAGTCCTGCGTCCTGCAGCGGGCTTTTGACTCCCAGCTCACGGATGGCCCGTGCGCCGGGCCGGTAGTCTGACGCATCATCTACATTCGAGCCCTCTACCAGGGCAAAATCTCCCTGCTCGCGGAGCACACGACTTATCTCACTAAATATATGCTTTTTACAATAATAGCAGCGATCCGGCGGATTTTCCCGGAACTTTTCCAGCTTCAACTCATCGATTCCGCAGATGATCTGACGAATTCCACGCTCTCTGCAAAAGTGCTTCGTCTCCTCCAGCTCATGCTCCGGGAAGGACTGCAGCTGTGCGGTCACGGCAACCGCCCCATCGCCCAGCACTTTCCTGGCAACCCACAGCAAAAAGGTAGAGTCCACCCCTCCCGAATAGGCCACTGCCACGTGCTGCAGCTGCGCGAGATTTTGTTTGAGCCCTTCAAGCTTTTCTGTTGTTTCCATGTTCTTTCATTCTTTTCAATAATTTTTTATAGGTGGTGTTTTTTATTCCGTTTCGCTGATCAGTCTGACATGCTTTTTGTAAAACGAAACACCAATCTTAAAAAAGCAACGCAAGCCCTGCTGCTTCATCTCTGTGATATATTGTTGCCGGTCGATCTGCGCCAGCGCCTCTCTGGCCGAGGCCTCAAGCTCACTATCGATGTGAGATTCATTGATGCCATGCCTTAACACCTTGAGCTCTATGATAATACCCGGCATTTTCTTGTCATAGGGTCTTAGCTGAATATCATATCTTCCGTGACCGGATTCTCTGTTGGAATCCACGTGATAGAGATTATTCATAATCGCACAGATCCCAAGGAGCAGTCCATGATAAAAGTTCTCGTGGGCATAGTCAAAGGAGCTGACTGAATACATCAGCAGCTTCTGCAGATT
>CAVITM010000084.1:0-9781 GCA_963645455.1 Moraxellaceae bacterium
GATCTTGACACCTTAAGTTCCCTCTCCGATTTAAAAATGCAGGCATATTATATCAGTAAGGATAGCCCGGGACCTGTAGAATTGACTGCAGATTTGTCCGGCAATCAGGTAGTACTTTTAACCATCCATCCATTTGTTACCCTTAATCAGGAGGATTAGCCCATGCCAAGCGCGATTAAATTTTTATCCCACAGGGAAATTCCAGACCTGTATTCCTGCTGTCATGAAACCTTTGATCTGGTATACATCCTGTCCGGTGAATGCCGGATTGCCTATCAGCTTAGAGAAAATTCCTATCCTGCCGGTTCCGTATGCCTATTCACACCCGATACCGGGGCGGATTTCACCAGGGTAAAGTCTGGCTATATGTTGCACATGGGTATAGATGCTGCCTTTATGTATGAAAATCTCCCCTCCTGCATGAATCTGGTCTGTGACTCAGTCAACGAGCCCTTGCGGGATTACCATCTTTTAAGAGAACTGATCTCTGCCATTGCTGCCAAATATCTGGAGAGCGCCGGCAAAAATCACCTTGCCATGCATGGACTTTTATTTCGGCTTTTAGGTGTGCTGGAGGAATCCTTTTGTTGTGGAAACAGTCTGGTTCCAGACAATGAGAAGGCCAGTCTGCGCTATCAAACCATCATGGACTATATAAACCGCCACTACAGTGAAAACATCTGCCTGTCTGACTTAGCCGAAGAGCTCGATTTAACCCCTCAGTACCTGTCACGCTTCTTTAAAAAAGAACTGGGCATTAATTTCAGAGATCTCCTGTTAAACAAAAGGCTGGAGTCTGCCAAAAGACAGTTGGCTTACACCCAGGACTCCATTACAGATATTGCTATAGAAAACGGTTTTTCCAATATTACCATCTTTAGCCGGGCCTTTAGCCGCAGCTACTCCGTCAGTCCCAGCCTCTACAGGAAAAATTTTCGCCAAAAGCAGCTGCAGGAGGAATATCAGTCTATTACAGCTTCCCCTGACCTGGAATTTGAAAATACCTTTACCCAGCAAATCAGTATTTCTGTAAATCACACAGACCTGCCTTGGGAAAACCCCTGCCAGATGATAAACGCCGGCTACATCCGCAACCTTCTTCTGGAGGACTACCAAAAAAAACTTGCCTGTGCAAAGGAGGAGCTTGGTTTTACCTACGTAAGAATCCAGTCTCTTTTATCCTCCTCCTTCATTCCAAAGGTTTTGCCTGACTACAAGTATTATTTTCGCAACCTCGACAGTGTGCTTTTTTTTCTGAAAAGCCAGAATTTGATCCCTTTTTTTGAGCTGAGCCAGCTGCCTGTTTATGCCCCAGACTCTAATCACACAAAGGAAAGCTATATAAGCAGAAACCTCAGATATTTTTCCCTGCTTGAGGCCTTTCTTGTTCATGTCAGCACCCTGCCCTCCTCCTGGACGGACCAGTGGTGCTTTGAATTGTCCATGAGCAGCCTGGACACTCCGGACAGCTATGTAAAGGATTTCACCAGGATCAAAGGACTTATAAAAAAATATCTGCCCGAGGCCAGGTTGGGAGGTTGGGGTCTTGGAGCTGACACTGCCTTTGAAAGTCAGGAGGATTTATTTAAAGAGCTAAAGGCCATCGGCTTTGCCCCTGATTTTATTTCCTGCCACCTGAGTCTTGAGACAAAGCTTGCAAATGAGCGCATGATCATGTCTACGAAAAGTGAGCATTTAGAGACAGCCTCCCGACAGATCGCTCACCTGGCCAGAGAATATTTTCCGGCTGTCAGGCTTTTTCTCACAGAATGGACTTCCACCTATATGACAGCTTTACCCATCCAGCTGTCAGCCTATCAGGCCGCTTTTATATGCCGCACTGTGACTTCTGTGGCGCCTTTCTACTCCATGACAGGCTATTACCTTTTAGCCGAGGGAAACAGACCTGCAGAGGATAGGCATAAACCGTCCTTCTGGAGCCAGGGACTTATGGATCAAAATGGTATGAAGTCCCCGGCCTACCATGCCTTTTTTCTTTTAAACCGCCTTTCAGGACAGATTCTTTCCAAGGGCGACCGTTATTGCATAACAAAAAAAGACAAGAACCATTATCAGATTCTTGCCTTTCATTACAGTCATTTTACCGCTGGCTCTGCCTTCGACAGAGAATTAAATTTTGCAGAGCTTTACCATCTTTTTGAGGATGCAGAGCCCCTAAAGCCTGAATTTATCTTAAAGGATGTGGAGCCTGGCACCTATCAGGTGACCAGACAGCTGCTTTCCCGGGGAAGCGCATCTCTTTTAGACCAACGAATCGCTGCCTTTGTAAACTCAACCCTCAGTCAGAATGACTACCTGATGAAGATCATGCTGCCTACTCCTGAGCAGACCCGCTATCTTCAGGCCACCTTAAAGCCCGAGCTTCGAACCACTTACCTGGCGGCTCAGGATACACTGACCGTCACCACTGAGCTGCCAGTTCACAGCGTCTGCCTCATGGACATTGTAAAACTCTATTAGACGGTCAAAAGTCATCACCGTCAGTGCTTCTATAAATGCAGCACCCGTTCCTTGATCTCCTGGGTTCTGCCCTGATTCCAGAACTGGGTGCCGATGTAGCCGCAGGTACGTCTGGCCACATTCATCTTGCTCTGGTCACGGTTGCCGCAGTTGGGGCATTCCCAGACAAGCTTGCCATGCTCATCGTTGACTACCTTGATCTCTCCGCCAAAGCCGCATACCTGGCAATAATCGCTCTTTGTATTGAGCTCCGCATACATAATATTGTCATAAATATATTTCATGACGCTGAGCACTGCTTCCAGATTGTTCTTCATATCCGGCACCTCTACATAGCTGATGGCGCCTCCGGGAGACAGCTCCTGGAACTGTGCCTCGAATTTGAGTTTTGTAAAGGCATCGATGGGCTCTGTCACATGTACGTGGTAGCTGTTGGTAATATAACTCTTGTCCGTGACACCTGGGATGATGCCAAAACGCTTCTGCAGGCATTTTGCAAATTTGTAGGTCGTAGACTCCAAGGGTGTTCCGTAAACGCTGAAATCGATGTTCGTCTCCTGCTTCCAGTGCGCACAGGCATCGTTCAGATACTGCATCACCTTGATGGCAAAGGGTGTCGCCTCTGCGTCCGTATGGGATTTGCCGGTCATATATCTGGTACATTCACACAGCCCTGCATAGCCTAAGGAAATGGTGGAGTAGCCATCGTAGAGCAAGCGATCCAGCTTTTCGCCGGGAGCCAGTCTGGCCAGTGCTCCGTGCTGCCAGAGAATCGGAGCCACGTCTGATGGCGTGCCCTTTAAGCGGTTGTGGCGGCACATCAGCGCCCGATAGCACAGCTCCAGTCGCTCGTCAAAAACCTTCCAGAACTGATCCATATCTCCGCCGGAAGAGCAAGCGATATCTACAAGATTCAATGTCACAACGCCCTGATTGAAGCGGCCGTAATATTTATGCTGACCCGGCACGTAATTGCCTGCGTTGGCGATATTTCCAATCCCTGCATCCGTAAAACGATCCGGCGTCAGGAAGCTGCGGCAGCCCATGCATGTATAGACATCACCTTTTTTCAGCTGGCGCATGATCTTCTCGGAAATATAATCCGGCACCATCCGCTTGGCAGTGCATTCTGCAGCGATCCGTGTCAGATAGAAATATTTGCTGTCCTCGTGGATATTGTCCTCCTCAAGGGCATAGATCAGCTTGGGGAATGCCGGCGTAATATAGACGCCCCGTTCATTTTTTACACCCTTGATGCGCTGATAGAGCATCTCCTCGATGATCATGGCCAAATCATCACGCTGGCGACCCTCCGGCACCTCATCCAGATACATAAAGACCGTCACAAAAGGAGCCTGTCCGTTGGTGGTCATCAGAGAGATCACCTGATACTGAATCATCTGTACGCCCTGCTTGATCTCCTCCCGGACCCGCATCTCAGCAATATCATTGATCTTTGCCTCATCAAGGGCAATCCCCTCTGCCTCAAATTCTTCGCGAACCTTCTGGCGGTATTTTTCACGGCTGACCTGCACAAAAGGGGCCAGATGAGCCAGGGAAATACTCTGGCCGCCATACTGTGCGCTGGCGATCTGGGCGATGCTCTGGGTAGCGATATTGCAGGCCGTGGCAAAGCTCTTAGGCCGGTCGATCATAGTCTCAGAAATGACGGTTCCGTTCTGAAGCATATCCTCTAAATTGACCAGGCAGCAGTTGTGCATATGCTGTGCAAAATAGTCTGCGTCATGGAAATGGATCAGTCCCTTTTCATGTGCCTCAATCACATCCTGGGGCAACAGGAAACGTCTCGTGATATCCTTGCTGACCTCGCCTGCCATATAATCACGCTGAACACTGTTCACCGTGGGATTTTTATTGGAATTCTCCTGCTTGACTTCCTCGTTGTTGCATTCGATCAGGCTAAGAATCTGCTCATCCGTAGAGTTGGCCTTGCGCACGAGGGCTCTGCGATAGCGGTAGGTGATATAGTTGCGGGCCACGCCGAAGGCACGCAGATTCATGATCTGGTTCTCTACCAGATCCTGGATCTCCTCCACATTCAGTGCACGGTTCATCTCCTCACAGGTGTTCCGTACATGATCTGCAATCTCAAGGATCTGCTCATTGGTCATGCGCTCTGATGCCGGCACACTCTCATTTGCCTTCTGAACTGCCGCGATAATCTTGGTGATATCGTAATCAACCTCTGCCCCACTTCGTTTAATAATCTTCATCCCAATACTCCTTTAGCCTGGTTCACTTGCATATATTTCTTCTTGCGTGACGAACACGTTGCTGAAATCTATTGTACTAGATGTTGTGTTTAGTGTCAACGCAGATACAATATATTTATGGTTTTAGTGATTTTTAACAAAAATAGGGAGACGAAACCCGGCAGGATTTCATCTCCCTATTCATCACAAAAAATCTACAATCAATCTACAGTACGCCCTTTGTGGACAAAACATCCGAGATCCTCGGATCCGGACGCGTCGCCGCATCCAATGCTTTTGCAAAGGCCTTGAACAAAGCTTCCAGCTTGTGGTGATCATTTTCTCCGTAGAGAATCTTCAGATGCAGATTCATGCCAGCCGCATAGCTCACGGCATAGAAAAATTCATGTGCCATCTGCGTATCCATACCGCCAACCGCAGGAGAAGCAAATTCCGCATCAAATACAAGATACGGCCGTCCGGAAAGATCAATGGCACACATGGCCAGTGTCTCGTCCATGGGCAGCATACAACTGCCGAAACGCACGATGCCTTTTTTATCTCCCAGCGCCTCGCGAATGGCTGTGCCAAGCACGATGCCCATATCCTCGATGGTATGGTGACAATCCACCTGCAGATCACCGTTGCAGCTGGCAGTCAGATCAAACAGTCCATGTCTCGCAAACCCCTCCAGCATATGATCAAAAAATCCGATCCCCGTATGGATCTGTGCGGTTCCGCTGCCATCCAGCTCCAGCTGTACCTGAATCTGTGTCTCCTTTGTCTTTCGCTCCACCTGTGCCATTCGACTCATTTATTAAAACCCACCTTGCTCTGTTCGCCTGATAATGTCATCCTGCAGTGACTTGGACAGCGTAGTAAACAGCGCACTGTAGCCTGCCACACGGACAACGAGTGTCTTATAATTTTCCGGATGTGCCTGTGCATCCAGCAATGTCTCACGATTTACAACATTAAACTGCATATGCATGCCCTTCTCATCAAAGAAGGTGCGAATGTAGGAGGTGAACTTGCGCAGTCCGTCCTCTCCTGCCAGTGCAGAAGGATGGAACTTCTGATTAAACAGCGTACCGTTGGAGGCAATGCCGTGATCCAGCTTTGCCACGGAATTGGCTGTAGCTGTCGGTCCCTTGATATCTCTGCCCTGCATGGGTCCGACTCCGTCTGCCACCGGCGTATTAGCCAGTCTGCCGTCCGGTGTCGCTCCGGTCTGCTTGCCAAGAGGCACATTGGCAGATACCGGATACAAGCCTGCCTGGTACATTCCGCCTCTCGGGTTTTTGTACTGCTGCATGGGCTTGGTATAGGAATAAGCCACCCGGCGTGCCATGGCATCCGCATCATCGTCATCGTTGCCATACTTGGGCGCCTGGGCGATCAGCTCCAGGATCTCATCGTAGCGCTTGGCATGGGCTTCATCCGGCTTTACATTGGCAAGTGTATCCGCAATCACTGCGATCTCCTTTTCTCCGACGGTCTGTCCCTTGGAGATCATATCCGCGATGATCTGGGAGGAGAGCTGCTGCATGCGCATGGTGCTCAGTCCCTTGCCAAAATTATTCTCTAACGCATCCTTCAGTTCCGCCATAGTGACGGTCTTTTTCTCATAAACCAACTCACGAACCGCAAGCATGGAATCTGCCACATTGGCGATACCAAAGCCCTGAGGTCCGGTGAAGTTATAAATGGCGCCGCCTTCCTGCAGGGACTCACCCCGTCCGATACAGTCATCGATCATGCAGGACTGGAAGGGCAGCGGCATACGGGTCGCATGGGCATTGTCAATGCAGTTAAGGGCATTGACCATCACTGCGATAAAGTAGTTCATCTGCTTCTCATAGGCAGCGTAGAACTCCTCAAAGGTCTCCATCTGTGTAACATCACCGGTCTGGGGACCAACCTTTTCGCCATTTTCATAGCCGTTTGAGAAAACCATCTCTAAGGGTCTGCACATATTAAAGAATGCTGCATCATGCCAGCCATCAGTCTTTCCTGCCTTTTGCGGCTCTACGCATCCAATGATATTGTAGGTGCGGGCATCCGCCAGTGATACGCCACGGCTCATCAGAGAGGGAATGATCACCTCATCATTGTAAAAAGCCGGCAGACCTACACCGGTACGTGCCAGACGCGCTGCTTTTAAAATAAATGCATCCGGTGTCTTGTTCCAGATACGGACAGACAGTGACGGCTGCGGCAGCATCACATGGAGGCTGGCCTCTAAACACATAAAGGATAAGTCATTGGTCACATCCAAACCTTCCTCATCCTGTCCTCCTGCGATCAGGTTCTGGAAAAGGCTGTAGCCTGCAAAACCATCCGCACTGCCCTCATCACGGCATTTGTTCAGATCATTGAGTTTGATCCAAATACAATCCATCAGCTCCTGGGCAAACTCTCTGGTAATCCGTCCCTCATCCATATCCTTCTTATAATAAGGATACATATACTGGTCGAAACGACCGGGGGAAATAGAATGTCCGCTGGACTCTGTCTGTAAAAGCTCCTGCACAAACCAGAAGGACTGGCATGCCTCGTAAAAGCTCTCCGCAGGCTTGGCCGGTACCTTGGCACAGTTGGCTGCAATGACGCGAAGCTCTTCCTTTCGTGTGGGATCGGTCTCCTTCTCAGCCTCCTCTAAAGCCAGTGCACTGTAACGGGCAGCATAGGTAATGGCCGCCTGACAGCTGGTCTTTGCTGCCATAAGAAAGGCATGGTGTCTCGCATAATCCGGTGCACAAAGGGTCAGCTTGTCCAGCTCTCCGTCAATCTTTGCGATAATACCCTCAAAGCCGATGGCCAGGACCTCCTCGTATTTGACTGTGAAGTGGCCGATGCCATTGTAGTAATAGTTGCCCGGCGTAAAGATATTGTGCTTCATGGCCATGAGAGCCTCGTCAGCCATGGTGGCAGTGGCCAGCTCACTGGTAGTCTTGCCGTGCCAATACTGATAAGCCTCATGCAGACGCCGTTTTGTGTCATCCGCAATATAAAAAGGATCTGCCTCACGGGTCGCTACCGTATCATACTCCTTCTCCATCCATTCAAAGGAATACTCCGGAAACATCTGACAGCCCCGGGGTGCGATGGAATTGCTGCCTACGATCAGCTCTAAGGGGCGGATCACAATGGGCAGCTTCTCGCAGATCGCCTGAAACGCCTTTGCACGTCGTGTGATAATCGGCTGATTCTCCGTCTGCTTGTAGCTCTCGGTCACGATCTCGGCACGGTCTGCCTCGATCACCGGCATATTTGCAAACAAATGCTCGATGAGCTTTGGAATACGGGGAGATTTCTCGATCTCACCGTCATAATACTGTTTCGGCATAGGTACGTCCTCCCAAAAAATCTGTTGTATTTTGGTATCTGCCTAAAAGTATAACATAACAGCACATAAAAAACCACATAATTTTCTGTATTTTTGTGGTTTTTTCTGTTTTGATGTTGTTTCTATTTGTTTTTCTGATGCTCCCGATCATATTTTGAAAACATCATGGTGCGTACCCACTGGGGATCGTTGCGATAATGTTTCTGCACATAGCTGGCATACTCGGTTCTTGTCATGTCTTTGATTTTTTTCGGTTCGTTCAATGGAATCTTCCTCTTTTCATATACTTATTGATTCCGTCAGGTGTTTTTTCTCTGCGGTTTCATCACCCATTTTAAGCTTATTTCCTGCATCTTTCAAGCATCGATTCGGATTTTTCCCTGTAAATTCCTTATTATTAAAGGTTTCTTTTCCTTTACTTTTTCATAGCAATGTGGTAGGGTTTGTGGCAAGTGTAAATACATCCGGATTTTG
Source organism: Moraxellaceae bacterium (assembly GCA_963645455.1). GTDB lineage: Bacteria > Bacillota > Clostridia > Lachnospirales > Lachnospiraceae > W0P33-017. The sequence continues at coordinate 8,518 of CAVITM010000084.1, forward strand.
AAGGGAGGTTGTGCTATGACTACAAACAATACAAAAAAATGGGTACTGAGCGCGCTGTTTGCGGCTTTAACCACCGTCTGCACCATGATCATCCGCATCCCGACGCCTACCGGCGGCTATATCCACCCGGGAGACGGTATGGTGCTGCTGTGCGGTATTCTGCTGGGTCCCGGCATGGGAGCCCTGGCTGCCGGGATCGGCTCCATGCTCTCGGATCTCTTCAGCGGCTATCTGGCATGGGTACCGGCCACACTGATCATCAAGGCACTCAGTGCCATGATCGCAGGCTTTTTCTATCATGGATTGGCTCACCGTTTTACCGGCAAAAAAGGTGCCACCCTTCGGGTCATTGTCGGCGGCATACCGGCAGAAGCAGTCATGATCTGCGGATATTTTCTATTTGAAGCCGGCTTAAATGCCGCGGCAGCCGGCAGCCTCTCCTCCGCTGCCATTGCAGGAGCCGTCGCCTATTCCGCCGCAGGGATTCCCGCCAATCTCATGCAGGGCATCGCCGGGATCGTCATCGCCTGCCTGCTGCTTCCGCTGCTTCGCAGTGTCACAAATGAAAGCTGACGGATTTATGTATTTTTTGTGTTTTTCATCCACAAACAGTCAAAATAGTGTATACTGTTTGTGATCGGGCGCAGCAGATCACCTGCCCCGAACTATCGAATGAAAAAGGAGAACAAATATGAGTCAGGCAAAAGTTGACAAGTATAAGCAGGCAAAATCCAAGCGCAAACAGACCATGCGCCGTGAAAAAGCAGAACGGGTCATCGCATGGGTCATCGTAGCCGTCATCGCCGCAGCCATCTGTATCTGGATCGGATTTTCCGTCTATGGAAAGTTAAACAGCTCCAGCGATTCATCCACGGACAGCTCCAGCGTATCCGTTGACACCGAGGCTGTGGATGACTACTTAAATACACTTGGCACAGATTCCAGCGCAGATTCAAGCGCAGACTCCAGCGAAGATTCAAGTGCGGATTCCAGTGAGGACTCAAGTGTAGATTCCAGCGAAGATTCCAGTGTAGATTCTGGTGCGGATTCATAGAAAAAACGTAACGATTCAGACCCCCATTCGCAAAATCGTTGCTAACGCGCACACATAAAGAAGCCCGCTTGGACAAGCGGGCTTCTTCGCGTAAGAAGGAAGTTTTATGAAAAATAAGAGCAATTTTTCATCAACTTTACGTATGATAATACTCACTCATTATAAACTTCCCTTTATGCACTGTCAAGTGCTATGATTAAAAAATCCCCC
>CAVITM010000085.1:0-2884 GCA_963645455.1 Moraxellaceae bacterium
AAAATCTCCTCCCATTTAGAAGTTATGCGCCTTTGCGCGTTTTTTGACCTCTGTATCAAGCCATGATTTGTATGTATGGTTCTCTCCAATGACAAATTGCGGCTGTCTATTGCCTAAAATGGCTAAGATCTCCTGCCATTGCTTGGCGTTTGCCACTTCTTTGCCCTTGGATGTGTGCCAATTATTGGCAATCCACTCCTCGATCCAGCCATTTTCCCATCCATTTGCCGCATATCTGTCAGCAATGTGGATAACCGCGTCCGCTTTAGGACTTATGCGGCTTAGAGCGTATTTGATGCCTAGCAAAACCGACTGATTTTTTGTCACATCCTGCACGATGCCGAATTTTGTCAGCGTGGCAGGTCCTTTGCTGGTTTGCGCCTCGATCACCACTCCGACGATCCCGTTGCACCGGTGCAACTTTTGGATTGACGAGACGATATAAATGTCTGCTTTCATCCGCTCTCCTCCCAATCGGTCATCGTCGGCTTGATCGGCTCCGGTGTGCCTTGGAGCGTGCCTAGCTTGCACTCCGTATACTTTAGATAGGTCATCCCGTTAAAGGGATTTGTGCCATAATAGACCGACTCTTTGTCCACATAATAGCCATCCTTTGGCTTTATTCCTTCCAGAATCATTTTTCTGATGGTTCGCCAGTGCGATTTCTTTCGGATCGGCTGCGGGACGATCAGATTTCTCGACGAGGAATACCTCGTCAGGCCTCTCACTTCGTCCGGAGAGCGTTCCTCCAGCTGCTGCCTCTGTGCTTCGTTTGGCTGCTTGGTGATATACTTTGCCAGTTTTGCGTAGCCGCCCTCGGCATAGATGTTTGTGTAGTTGATCCGGCCGGATGTGATCCTCTGCCAGGTCTCCTGCGCAATCATGTCCGCCCTCTGGTCATCCAGGCGATTGGCAATCATGTGCACGTGGATACCTCCTCTGGATCCGATCTCGATCCGCGTGATCCATTTAAAGGGTTGACCCCTTGAGTTGTATTCTTTTCGCATCAATCTGAGATACTTGGTCATGTCTGCCTTGACCTGCTCATAGGGAATCCTTGTCCCTTTTGGGTATTTCAGTGTCAGCCACAGATCCCCTGGAGAAAAGTTCGCCTTTATCTTTCTCCTTACGTGGGCTTCTCTCTTCCACTGGTTCTGCCTGGCCATCTGCTCAGGAGTCGCCTTCCTCCTCTTGGAGCGATGCTCTCCTTTGCATCCGTACTTACCTACCGTCTTTATCTCATGCTCGATGCTATCTCCTAAGTCATATATGTCTTCTTTTAGCATGGCGTATGTCCTAACTTTAATACTCTTAAGATTGTTATAAAAAGGCTTCGAAGCCTTGATTTTTCGCGGTTTTCCTTGACCTGCCCGCCATGCTGTGCTATAATAATTTTACAAATTCATAGCGGGCAACTGCTTGTTGTCTCGGCACACGTTCCAGCGTGTGCCCTTTTTATTTTTTCGGCACATTGATTGCTCTGACCATCCCATCGTTGATCTCCAGCTCGCAGCCATCCTCTGCAAGTCTCAATACGCCCTCGATTGTTAAACCGTTTAAAAAATTTCTCGACATTTCCTCTGCTTTTTCTCTTGTGATTATCATAATCGTGTCCTTTCTCCGCTACATGGCAGGACGGCGCCATTTATAGTTAAATAAAGGAGATATATATACATGAGTACCAGACAGTGTGTTGAGCGCCGCCCTGGCATGTAGCGGTATAAAAATATTATTTTGTGCTAAAGTAATGAGCGCCCACCTTTTTCCAAGGTGTGCCGTAACTACTGTATCGTCCGGTTCTAAAATATAAGAGCCCCGGATAGCTTCTTTGCTTGAGTTCCATCTGTACCGCCTTGATGGTGGTCTCGTCTGGTACGCAATTTCTTTCCATGCCGCCGTCCCAGTAGGAGGAAAATTGATTTTTTTGTGTAATCACGCCCTCGATTGTGTCCGGGAAGTCTGGATCATCTACTCGATTGAGGATGACATCTGCTACCATTCGCCGCCCCGTCAGGCTCTGGTTCCCTGCTTCGGCCTGCACACAGATGGCAAGGAGCTCTAGGCTGTCGCAATATAGCTCCGCTTCCAGTTCCTCATCCGTCTGGCTTTTTGCATATACTGTCTCGGTAAAGTTTTGGATCTGTGCGCAGAGCATCGTGCATGCCGCGATCAGTCCTGCCAGAATCAGGAGCATTATCTTTCCGCTAGTGCTTCGCATGATGTTACCTCCTCAATTAATTCTTTCATTTCTTTCGGAGATGTTCCGTCCGCGATGGCCACGATCGGGATGCCTCGCAGGGTAGCTTGTGCGATTTCTCTTTTCATTCCCTCGCTGACTCCGTATCTGGCGCCGATCACAAGTGCGTTGCATGTCAGCATCAAGGCCTCTCCGGCTCTCAATCCTTTCTCCCGCTCTGCTTCGTCGTCCTCGTCCAGGCACTGCGTGAGATACAGGTGCGGTGTGATCGGTGCCAGGCCTGCGTCCAGCGCTTTGCTTGTCAGCTCCTGCGCATATTCGATGTGGTTGTCAAAAAGCCTTTCTGTTGCCGCCCGAAAAGGGCTGCAGATGTATACTGTTTTCATCTCTCCTCCTCCGGATATTTGCATCCGTATTCCATGTAATGTTCTAGGGCCGCCTCCGGGATGCTGTAGCTCCACTTTGTGGACATCTTGACTGCGGTGCCAAATGGCAGGACTCCTTGCTGCAGTCCCAGACGGATAAATTGAGGACTGACCTCAAGTCTCCTGGCGGCTTCTGCCGGTGCTATGTTCTTCATTTCGTCCCCTCCGTCTGCTCCAGGGTCTGTGCGAATTTGATGCCCTGGACAAATATGAGCATCTTGCTCTGCTCCGACTCATCCATCGTCTGGATCATCTTTGTCAG
>CAVITM010000085.1:3230-4627 GCA_963645455.1 Moraxellaceae bacterium
AGTGATCCGATTGTGCATTCTATATGTGTAGCGTTTAACGTAAACGAGACATGGCTTCGTACAGGAGAGGGAGATATGTTCGTTGCTCCCAGCGAATTTTCTCTGGACGAATATGCTAAGGCAAACAAGCTGACAGATCTGGAATATGAACTGCTGCGTGGCCTGCTTGGTCTGGACCCGAAGACTCGCAAGGCGGTGTGCGATGTGTTCTTTACCGCCATGAACCGGATCCCGGACAGCCCGGCAGAGTTGGAGCGCATGTGCCCGCCTGTGGATGATAAGAGCGAAGTGGGCTAAACGCCCGCCAGATGTTACTTAATTACAAATAGTTTCGTGCTGGACGCGAATGCCAGGTTATAGTAGATGACATTTGCGTCCCGGTAGTAGATTGCATAGACCATCGGATTCCAAAAAAGGATATGTTTCTTTTGCATAGGCTCTCCTCTCGTGACTGGCGGGCGTGGTAGCTTTCGGATGGTTTATTTTTTGCGCTTTTTTGGAGGTGATTTGATGAAATTGCCGAACGGATACGGAAGTGTTTACAAGCTGAGCGGTAAGCGCCGCAATCCTTATATCGTCCGAAAGACGGCCGGATGGCAGCTTGATGAGTCCACCGGCAAGGCCAAGCAGCTCTATGATACCATAGGCTACTTCCCGACGAAGGCCGCTGCCCTGCAGGCTCTGGCAGAATATAACGAAAATCCTTATGACATCCATGCGGACTCTATCACTTTTAGAGAGGTCTATGAGAAATGGTCTGAGGAGCATTTTGCAGAGATCGTACCCAGTGCCCGCCGCACGTGGGTCATGGCATATAATCACAGCACTCCGCTCCATGCCATGCGCTTTAAGGACATCCGGACCGCCCACCTGGAGCAGACCATCAATCACGCAAACGTGAGCGCATCCACTAAGCAGAGGATGAAAAGCCTCTACAATCTCATGTATAAATATGCACTCAAACATGAGATCTGCGAGAAAGATTATGCGGCTCTCTGTAATAGTGTAAAAGCCGGACCGGCCACCATCGAGCGCGTGCCTTTTTCTGCGGATGAGATCGATCTGCTCTGGCAGCATACCGACTTTCCTTTTGTGGATATGGTCTTGATTGGAATCTACAGCGGATTCCGCCCCCAGGAGCTGGCGGTGCTCCGTGTGGAGGATGTCGACCTCGAAGCCCAGACCATGACCGGAGGTCTCAAGACAGATGCCGGACGCAATCGAATCGTCCCGATCCACTCCCGCATCCGCGAGTTGGTGGAGAAAAATTATGAAAAGGCTGCTGCCCTCGGATCGCCTACCCTCTTCAATGACGAGAACGGCCAGCAAGGCATGTCCCTGACCTATGACAAATACCGCGGCCGCTTTAATAAGATCCGCAAGCGCTTTAATCTGGA
>CAVITM010000085.1:5009-7575 GCA_963645455.1 Moraxellaceae bacterium
CGCTTGTGTGTTACGTGTCAGTTACGTGTTAGTTACGTGTGAAATTTTATACTATTTCACACGATTTTGCAATCCCGCGAACCCGCATAAATACTGGATTCTTTAGAACTTACCAGCCTTTGCGGCTTCCTCAACAGAAACTGTTAGGCCTTAATTTCCAAGCGTTTCCCTCTATTTTGTTAGTTACCTGTAGCTTACCGCGCAATCGCGTTACCGTTTCTACGCGCTTCCGCTGTCAGCGTTTCTCCCCTTTTATTAAACGCTATCCATAGATTTTTGTCAACTATGCTTTTGTGTTGGCCATCGGGAGCCAATATCCCTTTTTGGTCTTGCCCCAAATCTTTGAATTTTTGCTCGCGACCTCGTCCAGGATAAAGGTCTTGCCCCGAAGGATCATGGCTCCTCCGGCTGCGCTCTTGCACTTTTTCTTTGTGGCTTCGTCCAGATCTGCATAGTCGACTTTGGCGCCTCCGGCAGATTTCCGCAGGAGCGATGCCGTTGTGACCTTGTACGTGCCGCCGACTGCGTAGCCCAGCACGCGTGCCTTGAAGTCCTTCCAGGCTCCTGTGTCCATCATGTAGGCCGGGCAGTGCTTGCCATTGACGTCAAAGTGCCTGATCACATGGTCGATGTCCACGTTGTACTTTTTCATTTTCTCCCGGATCAGTCTGGCCGTCAGGTTCATGGTTGCCTCTGATGCCTGTATTTTTCCGTCTTTTTTGCTGTCGCACATCTCAATGCTCAGCGAGTTGCTATTTGTGGCAACTCCGTAGAGCTTGCCGCCTCCTGTGCTTGTGTGGTCCGCATACAGGCTCCCGCCCACAGACCAAGCCACATAATCATCCGGGACGGACTGAGTGATGGAATCATCGTCCACAAAATAATGAGCAGATGCTTTGACCACATTATTGTGAAAATAATTGGCATTGCCCTCATCGCTGTCGCCATCGTTGGCCGTGTAGTGCACGACGATGTATTTGATCGTACTTGTGGCTCTCTGTGAGCCATAATTTTCTTTCCGTGACAGGTTTTTCTTAATCTTCATTTTTTTGCTCCTTGACCTTGATGCCATTGTCTGCCTGCGATTTGATATTTTTTACCAGCGGCAGCATCCACTTTGGGAGCGGCACTCCGATGTCCTGCACATTTTCGAGTATGCTTATGATCTCACTGCAGATTATCCAGATGGCCACCAGACATGCGATCAAGTATGTGGCCTGGCTCTTCCATCCCAGCGTAGTTGCCGCATATGCCAGCATCTGGTCAAGCATGGATCCCACCACCACCAGGATCCACATGGACACCTTTTTTGTGATGCCTCTGATTGACTTGTAGGAGCTGATACCTCCGTCTTTCCGGTACGGCGCCGCCATCAACCCTGTGATGTAGTCAATAATATTGCAGGCTACCAGCATCAGCACCGGGATGTATAAGACTCCCAACAAAGATGACAGCGCTCCTGCGACGCCTGTGATTATAATCTGCAGTTTATTTTTCATTTTTTCCTCCTCTGTCGATGCGATAAAAAAGAAAAAAGCGCAGCGCACCTCACTATTCGCAAGGCTGCCGCGCAAAAAAGATGATTCTTTTTTTCTAACACCGCACCTGCTTTTCGATTTTCTCGATCTCTTCCATCGTCATGTATTGGCTCAAGAGCACCGTCAGCTCCTTGATCAGCTCTGCCTGCTCTCTGATTGTCTCGTCCTGCCTTGCAAGGATCTCAATTAATCCCATTAGGCTGTCTCACTTGTCTCGGTTGTGCCCGGGATCTCAAGCCACATCTTGCTCAATTCTTCGTACTGAGCCTCGGTCAGACGATTTCCGAGATAAAAGACGTCCAGCTTGTGCTGGTTTACGCTTTTGAGGTTTGCGTATTCCTCGGCGGTGATTGCTCCGCTCTGGTACTGATCGTTGTATTTATTGATGAGTCTTTTCATGATTGTATACATAACTTTTCCTCCTTAATTTTCGCCCAATTCTGCCATGACCGCTAAATATGCCACATCGCTTGCCATCTCTGCCATGGAGTCTGCGTTTACGTTTAGCTGGCTGATGATCGTGCTGTCTGATACGTGCTCTTCGACCTTCACCGCCTCATAGCCCATCGTTTCCATGACGCGGCCTTTCAGGGCATAAAAGCTCTCGCCGTCAGCTGCTACGATGCCGTCTGCGTCATCCCTTGCGCACAAGCGGCACATTCCGTTATTTTGCATTTTAACATACTTGATGTCGCTCTGCTCCTCAATGGTAGCTCCGTTTTGATTTAATACTCTGTACATCATTCCACCTCCTTAAATAATTGATTAAATAATTTGTCCATGTTCTGCGCCGTGTGATAGGCGTCAAACTTTTTGATATGGCCTAGCCATGACTGATAGCTCCGCTCGATTGCCTCATATTCCAGGATGCCATCATCCATCATCCGTTTAAATGCCTTTAACTTGCGCCGCATCACGCTCACCGACCTTTTCCAGGGGACCCGCACCACCTCGCCGTTGGGCTTGAGATAGTGCATCGTCTTTAAAAACTTGACGCCTTTTGACAGCTTGACAATCTGCGTTTTCTT
>CAVITM010000085.1:7980-9662 GCA_963645455.1 Moraxellaceae bacterium
CATACATTTAAATCGGTTCAGGCTAAACGTGATGCCTTTGCCTTTTAGGCTTGCGCCGTTATCGTAGATCAAATTGTGAGATAGCACCGGGATCAGGCTATTGCATAGACACCTCTGGACAACTCTGTCAGAGATATGCACCGCCTTGATCTCCCTTTTCTTCCCGCGCTCCATGATCTCAAATTCGGTGTAGCCCCTAAATTTATACTTGCCATTATGTAGGCTTTCGTAGGTCTCCCATGCATACTTTAAATGATTTATGGAGTACACCTTTGTGGAGCGTTTCCAGTTTACGCCTTTGCGGCACCATTTAAACGCGTCGTAGATTTGCTCAAAATCGAAGCATTTATCATAATCATCATAAGGCGCGTTAAATTCCCGCCTTTTCGCTTCTCTTTTGGCTTTTCTGCGCTCATATCTTTTTTCTCTTCGTTCTTTGCTGTTCATTTATTCCTTTGTCAGCACTGGCCATGAAATCTAAATAGACCATGCAAGAAGCGTCCGACCAGCTGACTGTTTGCTGTTTACCAATTAGGAAGGACATGGACTCCTTTTGTACATTTGTGCCCGCATTATTTTCACTCTTGTTACTCTGGAGCTGCACAAAATCCGAAGGAGACGCCATTCGTGTTGCTGGCGTTGTTATTGTTCGCGCTACCGTCGGAGTTGACATTGCAGAAATTGTTGCTGTTGCTCACATTCGGAGACCGCTCCCACCAATTCGTAGCTGATACAGTCCGTGCCCTATAGTTTACGGGAGATTTTTAAACCGTTTTCGGTCTGATTCCATGACTCCCTTGATGAGTTTCTGAGATTTTGAGACTAATGGCAGCCAAGTCTTTAAAATTTCCGCGTTGGTCTTTCCGTTGGTCGAGCCATCAAATCGAAAAGTCTGATATGCCAAATCGATTTGCGCATACATCTGATCCAGTGCATTGTAGGCCTTGGTCAGCTCCTCTTTGCGTTTCTGCGCCTCTGCCTTGGTCTTTGGAAAGATCCGATTTGCTTCGTATGCATGGATATGCGCCACCGCCGAAAATCTCACGATGTAGTCTGTGATCCATTGTTTGTACCTCTGCGGAAATTTGACGCATATCTTTAGCGTATAAAGTCTCAACTCCCATACTGCCTCGATAAAATCTACATTTGTAGGCGCTCTATTGCGCGCATATACTCCGCTCATTCCTTTTCTCCTTTCCTTCCACCAGCCACAAGGGCTGGCGGATTAAAATTGATTATCAGATACAAAAGCCGAAGGAGACGCCATTCGTGACGCTGGCGTAGTCAGCGTCCGCGCTACCGTCGGAGTTGACACCGCAGAAATAGTTGCCGTAGCTCACACGCGGAGACCGCTCCCACCAACGCGTAGCTGATCCGCTATCGCCGGATTTTTTGACGCGTCTCGTGGTCGTTGTGAAATATGAGTATTGTGTGCCCTCGTCCAGACTTCCGTAGGTTTTTGATCCAAAAATTTCCACCTCTGCCAGCAAAAACAGATTGTCCTCCGATGTCTTGATTGTTGTCGATTTTGATCCTGCCGTAGCCTTTTTGTTGACCTTTTTAATGACCGCCTGCAGCTCTTCTGGCAGCCACCCCAGAACAGTCGACTGTAGCCACGACCTCATGGCACATGATTCCCATCCGCCAGAGTTTGTATTTGAGGAGTTCATATTGTGCGTTGT
>CAVITM010000086.1:0-9625 GCA_963645455.1 Moraxellaceae bacterium
GCAGTATATTACCGGCGAGCAGGAATTCATGGGCATGACCTTTCACGTGAATTCCAACGTGCTGATTCCCAGACAGGATACTGAGACGCTGGTAGAGGAGACCCTGAAGATCTTAGAGCCGAAGATGCAGCTGCTGGATCTGTGTACCGGATCGGGCTGCGTGCTTCTGAGTATTTTAAAAAATGCGCCGACGGTGGAGGGTGTCGGCAGTGACATCAGCAAGCAGGCACTGCTGGTGGCCAAGGAGAATGCAAAGCTCCATGGCATTGATGCCCAGTGGGTGCGAAGCAATCTTTTTGATAATGTGAGCGGACCCTTTGATGTGATCGTTTCCAATCCGCCTTATATCGCCGGAGAGGAGGTTCTGACCCTCATGCCGGAGGTGAGCCAGTTTGAGCCGCTGCAGGCACTGGACGGAGGCGAGGACGGACTGGATTTTTACCGTAAGATTGTGGAAGAGGCACCCCGGTATTTAAAGGAAAACGGCTGGTTACTCTTTGAGATTGGCTATGATCAGGGCGAGGCTGTGCGCAGTCTGATGCACGAGGCAGGCTTTGAGGGTGTGCTGGTGATCAAGGATCTGGCAGAAAACGACCGGGTGGTACGTGGATATCTGCCGGGACCTTCCGCATAAAAAGGAGAGAAGACTATGTTTGATAAATTAGAGGATCTTTTGATCCGGTATGAAGAGATTATGAGTGAGCTTTCGGAGCCGGATGTAGCCAATGATGCCGCACGCTTCCGCAAGCTGATGAAGGAGCAGAGCGATCTGACCCCCATCGTAGAGACCTACCGCGAATATAAAAAGAGTAAGCAGGCCATCGAGGATTCCCTCATCATGCTGGATGAGGAGAGCGATGAGGAGCTGAAGGAGCTGGCCAAAGAAGAACTGGCCGAGGCCAAGGAAAACGTGGCAAAGCTGGAGGATAAGCTGAAGATTTTACTGCTGCCCAAGGATCCCAACGATGAGAAAAACGTAATTGTGGAGATCCGTGCAGGAGCCGGCGGAGAGGAAGCTGCCTTGTTTGCTGCGGAGATTTACCGTATGTATGTGCATTATGCGGAGAACCGCCGTTGGAAGGTGGAGACACTGGAGGCGGATGAGACCGGTATCGGCGGCATGAAGTCGGTGGATTTTATGGTGACCGGTTCAGGGGCATATTCCGTGCTCAAATATGAATCAGGTGTGCACCGCGTGCAGCGTGTGCCTGAGACTGAGTCCCAGGGACGCATCCAGACATCTACCTGTACGGTGGCAGTCATGCCGGAGGCAGAGGATGTGGATATCCAGATCGATGAAAAGGACATCCGGATCGATGTGATGCGTGCATCCGGAAACGGCGGTCAGTGTGTCAATACGACGGATTCAGCTGTTCGTCTGACCCATTATCCTACCGGTATCGTGATCTACAGCCAGACCGAGAAATCCCAGCTGCAGAATAAGGAAAAGGCATTTGCCCTGCTTCGCTCCAAGCTCTATGACTTAGAGCTGCAAAAACAGCAGGACGCAGAGTCTGCGGCACGACGCAGCCAGATCGGTACGGGAGACCGGTCCGAAAAGATCCGTACCTACAATTTCCCTCAGGGGCGGGTGACGGATCACCGGATCAATCTGACGCTGTATAAACTGGACAAGATTTTAAACGGAGATATCCAGGAGATTATCGATGCCTGCATCGCAGCTGATCAGGCGAAAAAACTGGCAAATATGAATGAATAGCTCGGAATCCTTTTGATTTCGACACCACAAATCGTAAAATAGTATAAAATTATATCAAAAAAGTAGACGCATTCTTTCGTGCTCTTTTGTATACTCAGATTATAGGGATTACATCCCGCAAACAATGGGGAAACAAAATCAAATAATGGAGGAAAAAGAACATGAAGAAACCTGCAATGGAAGAAAAATTAGTTGTACGCCCGATCGTTGGCTGTCTGGTACACTCTCATTTCTGGGAGGGACCCTGCCGTGCCGGTCATGCGGAGAACATGACCAAGGAAGCGGAGGCAAAGGCCGCAGACGAATATTTTGCAGCCCGTAAGCAGGAGCTGGAGGGCGTTATCGATGAAGTACAGCTTATGCCTATGATCGATGCCAGATATGAGGAGACCTTTGTAGTATCCGAGGAGGTCTATGCACAGATTGAGGAGGATATGGATCAGGCAGATATTTTCCTTTGCATGGGATGGAGAATTCCCAAGCTTGAGAGATATAAAAAGCCCATCGTCATCATGCAGAACGGAAACGAGGGCATTGACTTTGCCGCATATTGCAATAATATCGGCGTAGAAGCATATGTAGCGATGGATATGCAGGATTTAAATGAGATCCTTCATTATCTGTGGGTTCGCAAGGCCATCGCCTGCACGAGAGTGCTCTGCCTGTCAGCAGCAGCACAGCCTACCTTCGGCATCCAGTCCGTGATCCGTGATCCGGAGATCCTGCGTCAGAAGTATGGCATAGAGATCGTGAAGCTTCCCTTCTATGATATTGTAAAATATATGGACAAGATCACAGATGAAGAGGCTCGTCCCATCGCAGAGAAATATTTAAAGAATTCTACCGATACCAAGGTAAATACCGAATGGTTCTTAAATGATATCAAATACTATCTGGCAGCAAAGAAGATGATGGATGTATATCAGTGCAATGCCTTCACTACCGCCTGCCACGAGCTGTGCACCTCTGAGATTCCTCAGAACCGCAAGTTCACACCCTGCATGTGCCACTCTATTTTAAAGGATGAGGGCATCCCCAGTGGCTGCGAGGAGGATCTGAACGCACTGATGGCTATGTGCATCATGCAGTACTTAGGACATCGTCCTGCTTTCATGGGCAATCCCAACCATGAGACAGATGAGCTGCTGCGCATCCATCATGCAGTACCGGCCCTTCAGATGAACGGCTACGGCACCAAGGATCTGGAGTACAAGCTGTGGGCATTTACCGGACAGGGCTTCGGCGGCAAGCTGCAGGTAGATTTCGCACAGAACGAGTCTGATTATGTGACACTGGGACGTTTCAATCCGGCAGGCGATACGATCTGCGTCAAGGAAGGAAAGGTCATCAAGTCCGAATATGATGATGTTTACTGCAGCCCTTACTATTACATCCAGATGGATGATGCCAGAACCTATATGCACAATCTGGCAGGCTTCGGACATCATCAGGTACTGGTATTCGGTGCATACAAAAAACAGCTGAAGGAACTGTCCAGATATATGGGCTTCAAGGTTCTGGAGGGCTAATCTGATAAGGACAAGGGTGAGGCGAGCCTATGATTTATCTAAACCATGCGGCCACGTCTTTTCCCAAGCCGGCATGCGTCATTGAAGCATATACACAGTCAATAAATGCCCTGCCTTCTGCTCAGTTCAGAAGCGCGGGCATTTTTGATAACAGCGATTTGTTTTTACAGACGAAAAAGCGGCTGGGAGAGATATTGGGGTTAGCAGACACGAAACGAATTTTTTTTTCCTCCGGATCCACGGAGGGGCTGAATCAGATCATCTTTGGTCTGCCCTTTGAGGCGGATCAGTATCTGACGACTGCTACGGAGCACAACAGCGTTCTCCGTCCCCTTTTTAATCTGACCAAGGGGAAAAAGCCGGTAGTGGTGCCCTGTGATCCGAATGGAATCGTACACATAGAACAGCTGGAAGCGCATCTGAGGGACCGGACAAAGGCCTTGGTCATCAATCACTGCTCCAATGTGACAGGGGCGATTCAGGATATGGAAGGGATCGGAGCATTTGCAAAAGCCCATGACCTGTTTTTGATTGTGGATGCCTCCCAGAGCGCCGGCTGTGTGGAGATTCATGGAGATGCCTGGGGCGTTGATGCCCTGGCCTTTACCGGCCACAAGTCGCTGCGGGGCGTCCAGGGAACCGGAGGCTTTTATATTCGGGAAGGCGTTTCCTTGCGGCCTCTGCTCTATGGCGGCAGCGGACGGGACAGCATGCGCATCCAATATGAGCCGGATAGCTACGAGTATGAGGTGGGCACACAAAACAGCTATGGCATCGCAGCCTTAAACCGCGCCGCAGAATACCTGCTGGAGCGGGGCGTGGCAGCCATCCATAAAAAAGAACTGGCACTGGCAGAGTATCTGGTGGATCGCCTTTCATCCATGGATCATGTGCATATCTATGGGGCATCCTTAAAGGATCGGGGACCTTTGGTGAGCCTGTCTTTGGATGGCATATCCCCTGCGGACGCGGCCTATATTTTACAGAGCAATTATGAGATTATTACCCGGGCAGGACTGCAGTGCGCGCCCCTCATTCACGGCTGCATCGGATCCGGAGAGAATGGGACACTTCGCATCAGCTTTTCGGATGAGACGGATGTGGCGCAGCTGGATGCAGTGGCGGAGGCCTTGGGTGACATCGCAAAGGCGGCAAATGGATCGGAGGGATTCTATGAAAATCATTGACAAAAGACAGTCTTTGGAGACCTGCACAGAGTCCGGCTGGGATGCCTTTGACCTAATGATGGATGAGCCGCTGGATGACGCTTTTATCAAAAAAATCGGCACCATCGGCGGCTCCTTTGTCTATATGAGCATGCTAAAAAAACCTTTTTTTAAGGTGGAATCCCACAATTATATCGCCAAGGGGATCAAGGGCGACACCTTTTTCCGGCTGGCGGTGCACAAGGACTATCTGGCAGAGGCAGATCGGATCACAGAGCTTTTGAATCAATAGCAGGAGAGGATTCATATGCTGATATTTAAGGATGAGACAAAATTAGATGAGGCGTTTCCGTTTCAGCTGGCAGAATATTCCCTGGGCCGGGAGGATAATGCGCCGGACAGCTACCATTATCACGACTATTGCGAGATCACCTATGTAAAGAGTGGCAGGGGGCAGTATTTAGTGGGTGGCAGATGCTATGACGTGGGACCGGGGGATCTGATCATCTTTAATAATGTGGAGCCTCATGGCTGGCGGGTGCTGGACCGGAAGATGGATGTGCTGGTGATGACCTTTGCGCCCCGGCTTGTATCTGATCCGGGCAATGTATTTTCCGGAGATTATTTAAAGCCCTTTATCGAGCGGGGCAGCAGCTTCCAGAACCGGATCGCAGGGTCGGATCCATCCTCTCAGGTGATCTATGAGATCATGCAGGAGATCTCCCGGGAAAAAAAAGCCGCAGACGTTGGCTATAAGAATATGATTCAGGCGGATATTCTGCGGATTCTGACCTATCTGATCCGCCATTACCAGACACCGGATGATACCCGCTTCGAACAGATGCGGCAGATCAAGCGGCTGGAGCCGGCACTTTTTTTTATCAATTCCCATTATACGGAGCCCATCCGATTAGAAGAGGTGGCGGCTCTGAGCTACATGAGTCCCAACTATTTCTGTGCCTATTTTAAAAAGGCCGTCAACCGCACCTTCATGGAATATGTCACGCTGCTTCGCTTGAAAAAAGTCCGGGAGCTCTATCAGATGACCGGGGGCAGTCTGGCGGAGCTGGCCATGGAATGCGGCTTTTCAAATGTATCGAATTTTTACAGAATGTATAAAAAATATATCGGGGCGCTTCCGAAGAAAAGCGCAAAAAAAGGAGAAGATCATGGAGATCAAAAAGCAGGATCATAAAATAGAGATCACAGTTGAAAATGAACGGATGAGCATTCGGGCCGTGAATGCCCATGTAATGCACTGCCTGTACAGTCAGGAGGCCATCACAGAGGAGCCTTCCATGCTGGTGGAGGCGGCAGACGGAGCGGCCATTACCATGGAGGAAGGGGAAAAATACCTGCATATCAGCGCCGGTCTGCTGGGCCTGGACATTGACCGGGAAAGCGGACAGCTCACATGGAGGAATGATCGGACCGGCAGCTGCCTGCTGCAGGAGGAGAAAAAGGAATTTGTAAAGGTTCCGGTGATCAAATATACTACCGGTGGCGAAGAGCCGGTGATCAAGCGTGTCAAAACGGTGGACGGCGAGCGCAATTTTATCCAGAATCTGCGGGAGGAATCCGATCACGACGCATATCAGGGCCGGCTATATTTTCATTTTGCTGAGGATGAGGCAATTCACGGTCTGGGCCAGGGCGAGGACGGCGTGTATGACTACCGTCATCATACCCAGTATCTGTATCAGCACAACATGAGAATCCCTATGCCCATGCTTGTATCCAACAAGGGCTATGGAATTTTGTTCGACGCTACCTGTCTCATGACCTTTAATGACAACGAGGCAGGCTCCTATCTGTTTTTTGATGCCATCCCCCAGCTGAGCTATTATGTCGTTGCGGGAGATACATTGGATGAGATCATTGGCGGCTTCCGGACCCTGACCGGCCGGGCTGCCCTGCTTCCGAAATGGGCTTATGGCTACATTCAGTCCAAGGAGCAGTATTATACGGCAGATGAGTTGTTAGAGATTGTAAAAAAATACCGGGAGCTTCAGGTGCCTCTGGACTGCGTGGTGCAGGACTGGAACAGCTGGGAGCCGGATCAGTGGGGACAGAAGAGCTTGGATCCCGCCCGTTATTCCAATATGCGGAAACGTTCAGATGAGATTCATGCCCTGGGCGCCCATACCATGATCTCCGTCTGGCCCAATATGAATACCGGCACAAAAAATCATACGGAGCTGTTTGATGCAGGCTTTATGCTCAACGATTATGCTACCTACGATGCCTTCAATGAGCAGGCCAGGGAGATCTACTGGAAGCAGGCGAAGGAAGGACTTTTTGACCAGGGCTTTGATTCCTGGTGGTGCGATTCCACGGAGCCTTTTTCCGGACCTGACTGGAACGGAGAAATCAAGCGTGAGCCCTGGCTTCGCTATCAGCTGGTAGGAACCGAGCATAAAAAATATCTCGACGCAGAAAAGGCCAATGCCTATGCACTGGCACACGCAAAGGGCATCTATGAGAATCAGCGGAAGACCAGAGAGGATATGCGTGTACTCAACCTGACCCGCTCCGGCTATGCTTCCGGACAAAAATACGGGGCAGTTCTCTGGTCCGGTGACATCACAGCTTCCTGGAATGTGATGAGGGCTCAGATCGCCGAGGGGCTGAATATGGCCATGTCCGGCTATCCTTACTGGACACTGGATATCGGCGGCTTTTTCACCGTCGGTAAAAAATGGCAGAACCGGGGCTGTTCCTGCAATACGGATCCCACCGGAAGATGGTTCTGGAGAGGCCGCTATGATGAGGGCGTCAACGACGCGGGATTTTGTGAGCTGTATACCCGCTGGCTTCAGTTTGGATGCTTTCTTCCCATGTTTCGCTCTCACGGAACGGATACGCCCAGAGAGATCTGGAATTTTGGCACGAAGGGCACGCCATTCTATGATGCCATCGAAAAATATATCAAGCTGCGCTATCGCCTGATGCCCTATATCTATTCCCTGGCCGGAGAGGTGGTGCTCCGTAACGGAACCATCATGCGGAGCCTGCTGTTTGATTTTCCGAAGGATTCAAAGGCTGCATCTCTGTCCACAGAGTATATGTTTGGAAAGAATCTCTTAGTATGCCCGGTGGTTGAACCCATGGATTATGAGGCCAACAGCACGCCTTTGCACCGGCCCCATACATGGAAGGTTTATTTGCCGGAAGGCGCCGGATGGTATGATTTTTATACCGGTGTTCATTATGAAGGGGGACAGGAGATTATGGCCGATGCACCGCTTGATACCATGCCTCTTTACGTGCGTGCCGGCAGCATTTTGCCTATGACCAGGGGGCTGCAATATGCTATGCAGCAGACCGATGCTCCTCTGGAGCTTCATGTGTATCCGGGAGCAGACGGCGATTTTACCATCTATGAGGATGCAGGAAATGATTATGCCTATGAAGCAGGGGAATATGCACAGATCCCACTGCATTATGATGGGCAGGCAGGGGTGCTGACCATGGGAGAACGCACCGGCAGCTTCCAGGGAATGAAGGAAAAGATCCCCTATGAGGTCTATGTTTGTGAGAAAAAAATCGCTGAAGGCATCTACGATGGCGCCTCTCTGGAGATCTCCATTTCGGATCTTGCACCGGACGTGGTTAAAAAATGACAAAAAGCCAGAAAAAAACTACATGGAATGTGTGAAATTTTACTGATAGAATAATATCATCCAAAACAAATTGTGGCAAAAGCCACAAAATCAATTTATTATTGGGGGGTATTTCTATGAAAAAGAAAGTTTTATCCGTTCTTCTTACGGCTGCCATGGCAGCGACCCTGTTTGCAGGCTGCGGATCTTCATCCGACACAGCTTCAGATTCATCTGATGCTGCAACAGACAGTGCAACAGACAGTGCAGCAGACTCAGCAGAAGCTACCGATTCTTCTGACCTGTCCGGGACCACCATTACATTGATGGCTTCCCAGGACTGGATCGAGGACGCAGAGCAGGAGCTGGGCGCAAAGTTTGAAGAAGAGACAGGCATCCATGTAGACTATCAGATTCTTCCGGCAGATCAGTATCAGGACGTATTACTGACCAGACTGAATTCCGGCGAAGGCCCTGACATTTTCATGGCACAGTCCGGTTTCGCTATTGAGACAACCTATCAGGTACAGGACAATGCAGTAGATCTGTCCAACGAGTCCTGGATGGATACCTACAGTGTATTCTCTGCAGAGCAGACCTCTGTAGACGGTGTGAACTATGGTATGACTTATTATGATACCACCACCGACTATTACATGATTTACAACAAGAAGCTGTTTGAAGCTGCAGGCATCACCTCTGTTCCCACTACTTTTGCAGAGTTTGAGGACGCTTGCCAGAAGCTTTTAGATTCAGGCGTGACTCCCATCTATGAGCCCGTAGCAGACGGCTGGCATCAGACCATGCTGTGGACTGAGAATGCACAGGTACTTGACAAGTTAGATCCCGGCATCATCGACAAGCTCAACAACAACGAGGCTACCTTCGCAGAGAACGAGAACATGCTCACCCAGTTAGAGCAGCTGAAGGATCTGGCTGACAAGGGTTACTTCGGAGACAACTACTTATCAGATGAGTTTGCAAATGCAGAAGGATATCTTGCCAGCGGCGAGTTCGCAATGAGCTTCTTAAAGCCCGGTGCTATCAGCTCTATCGTAGCAAGCGATCAGAACGCAGGCTATACCGAGGATGACTTTGGTATCATGCTAATGCCGTTGCTTGACAACCAGTACTTAAATGTACATCCTACCGGACCTTCCAAGTTCATCTATTCCGGATCTGCAAATATTGACGCAGCAAAGAAGTATTTAGAGTACATCACCACTACCGACAGCCTGCAGTATGTGATCGACGAGGCTTCCGATGTTGAGAACTTCCCCTTTGACGCAGGACAGACCGCAGAGTACTCTGATACAACCAGCGAGTTCTTAGCAGCTTATGATGATGATCATTCCGGTATGGTTCTTCAGGATGTGGTTACCTATTTCAACGAGCAGTGGAGCGACATCTCCACCAACCTGGCTTCTATGTTCATCGGCGACATGACTCCCGAGGAAGTATTACAGGCTATCGACGACGGCAGAACACAGTTAGCAACTGCTGCAGGAGACGAGCACTGGAACTAAGAATTGAATAGTTGTATCTGTTCAGAAACACCTGAACAGATACGAGATTCGGCGATGCTGTCGCATTTAAAAATCGCCGAAT
>CAVITM010000087.1:0-9388 GCA_963645455.1 Moraxellaceae bacterium
GTATTAGAGGGTCTGATCATTTTGATCAATGGCGTCTATTTTACCAGGGATGCCTTCCAGATGGAGAGTTGCCTGCAGGAATACAACCGGGAGCTTCAGCATGCCGCATCGACGGATTCTCTTACCGGACTGTGGAATCGTTACCGGATCATCGATTATACCGAAAGCTGTCTGAAGGGCAAAGCCAAGATCAACTCTACATTTATGGCTGTGGCCATCGGAGACATCGATTATTTCAAACGGATCAATGACACCTACGGACATGAATGCGGTGATGAAGTACTAAAACAGCTGGCGGATCTGTTTCGCTCCTATATGGAAGGAAAAGGAGCCGTGGCCCGCTGGGGCGGCGAGGAATTTCTCTTTTTGTTCGATCATATGAACGGTGACGATGCCTGGAATGAGCTCTCCAGGATGCTGCTGCTGGTCAACCGTCTGAGGATTCCTTATGAGGATCAGGTGATTCAGGTGTCGATGACCATAGGATTGACCGAATATGACAGACATTTGTCCATGGATGAGAACATCAAGCTGGCGGATGACAAGCTGTACACGGGCAAGCAGCGCGGCCGTAATCGAATTGTGTACTAAAGAATATTACCAGGGAGAGCCTGAACCGGGCTCTCCCTTTTGTCACCTGGAGGACGAACTTTATGAGAAAAAAAGAAAAATGGGTTGTGGTAGCCAAGGGCGCGGATTTTAAGGAAATCGGCCGGACCTATGGCGTGGATCCGGTGATTGCCCGGATCGTGCGTAACCGGGAGGTAGTGGGGAAAGAGGCTTTGGATGCATATTTTTATCCCTCCATCCGGCAGCTGCATGACCCTTCACTTTTGGCGGACGGCCAGCTGGCAGCAGAGCTTTTGCTTGCGCGGATCCGGGAAAAAAAGAAGATCCGTATCATCGGTGATTATGATATTGACGGGATTTTTTCTACTTTTATTTTATATGATGGCTTAAAGGCCTGCGGTGCCCGGGTGGATTATACGCTGCCCCACCGGATCAAGGATGGCTATGGATTGAATGAAAAGCTGATTCGCGAGGCCTATGACCAGGGCTGCGATACGATCCTGACCTGTGACAACGGCATTGCGGCGGCTGCAGAGATTGCCCTGGCGAAGGAGCTTGGCATGACGGTGATCGTGACGGATCATCATGAGATTCCCCTTGTATGGGAGAATGAAAAGTCACGGCCGGTGCTGCCTGGGGCGGATGCCATCGTTGATCCAAAGCGCAGTGACTGTGCTTATCCCTGCAAGGGGATCTGCGGTGCAGTGGTGGCCTGGAAGGTGCTGCAGCTGGTACAGCGGGGCTGCGGACAGCCGGATGCATGGAAAAAATATATGCAGTATGCGGCCTTTGCCACCATCGGGGATGTGATGGAGCTGCAGGGAGAAAACCGGACGATTACAGCTCTTGGGCTGGAGCAGCTACGCAAGACGGATAATATCGGGCTGCAGGCACTGATGCAATGCGCAGGTTTGGAGCCGGAGGGCTTAACTGCCTATCAGATCGGCTTTGTGTTAGGCCCCTGCATCAATGCTACCGGAAGACTGGATACGGCCAAGCGTGCGCTGGAGCTTTTGATCGAGACAGACCGTGAGCAGGCGGCCCGCATCGCCGGGGAACTGGTGGCTCTCAATGAAGAGCGCAAGCAGCTGACCACCCAGGGGGTGGAGGAGGCGGTGCGCCTGGTGGAAGAGGAACATTTGCTGGAGCAGCCGGTGCTGATCGTTTATCTTCCGGGGACCCATGAGAGCCTGGCAGGCATTATTGCAGGGCGGCTGCGGGAGCGCTACTATCGGCCTACCTATGTGCTGACGGATGGCGAGGAGTGCATCAAAGGCTCCGGACGTTCCATCCCGGCTTACCACATGTATGAGCACTTGAGTCGCGTGGGTCATCTGCTGCTGAAATTCGGCGGACATGCCATGGCGGCAGGTCTCTCCCTTGCTCCGGAGCATTTAGAGGAATTCCGCAGGCTTTTAAATGAGCAGGCGAATCTTTCGCCGGAGGAGCTGACAGAGACGCTGAAGATCGATGTGCCCATGCCCCTTTCCTATATTACCCAGCCGCTGATTGAGCAGCTTTCCCTGCTGGAGCCCTTTGGAAACGGCAATGAAAAGCCGGTATTTGCAGACCGGGGGCTGCATGCCTCCCGCGCCCAGCTGATCGGGAAAAATAAAAATATGTTAAAGCTTCGGCTCAACCTGGCCCATGGCTATATGGATGCGCTGATGTTTGGGGACGCTGGTGAATTTCTGGATTATTATAGGGAAAAATATGGCGCCTCGCAGGTGGATGCGCTGTTAAAGGGACGTCCCCAGGAGATCTCATTTTCCTTGATCTATTATCCCCAGCTCAATACCTTTCAGGGCTTTACCAGTATCCAGATCGTGATCACTCATTACTGCTGATGTACTGGTACTTGACTTTTTGCAAGAGATAGTACAGAATACGTGTATCTGAAATTCAGATGAACTCGGATGGGGGATGAAGTATGCAGAGAGAAGATTTTCATTTTTTATCGAGAGATTCAAAGACAAAGATCCACGGAGTACGCTGGCTGCCGGAGGATGATGCGGTGCATGGCGTGATCCAGCTGGTACACGGCATGCAGGAATATATCGGGCGCTACGAGGAGTTCGCCCAGTTTATGACTGCTCACGGTTTTCTGGTGGTGGGACATGATCATCTGGGACACGGAGAATCTGTCCGGGACCAGGCACATTTGGGATATTTTTGTAAATCCAACCCTTCCCGGGTCCTTGTCAGCGATATGTACCAGGTGACAGATATGACCAGGCGTGCCTACCCGGGTGTTCCCTATGTGATTTTCGGCCACAGCATGGGTTCCTATCTGCTGCGCCGATATCTGACATGCTACAGCGATGCAGTAGACGGCGCCATTATCTGCGGCACGGGAAGTGTGCCTGACGCGGCCTGCTATTTTGGTATCGTCTGTGCACATGTGCTGGCGGCTTTCCGCGGCTGGCATTACCGCAGCCATTTTGTAAAAAATGCAGCCTTCGGCAAAGCATACGCACATTTTTGCATGGATGGAAGCCTGCCGGAGAACAGCTGGCTGTCCCACAATGTGGAGAGTGTCAAAAAATATTACAGCGACCCCTTGTGTGCCTATGATTTTACACTAAACGGCTATCTGGGTCTGTTTTCGACGGTGGCCTTCGATAATAAAGATCGGTATATCAGACAGATTCGGCCGGATCTGCCGATCCTTTTTATATCCGGGTCTGCCGATCCGGTGGGAGATGCCGGTGAGGGAGTGAAGCGGGTCTACCGCCAGTTCAAAAAGGCGGGGCTTTTGGACCTTGCGATCAAGCTGTATCCGGATGACCGGCACGAGATTTTAAATGAGACAGATCGTGCCGATGTCTATGCAGATATATGGGGATGGATCAGGAAGCATACCGGGATCACGCCCGGTACCCACGAAGGAGGAAAGGAACATGAAGAAAAATAAACTGAAAAAATGGCTGGCCATGCTGCTGACAGCTGTCAGTGTGTTGGCTATGGCAGCCCCTGCATCGGCCACAGAGGTGGAGGGTGAGATCGTTGCGGACGACAGTTCAGATGAGACTGCCGGAGAGGTAGAGGTTGAGACCACCGGCAGCACTTCATCCATCAATCAGGATGACAATGTAGAGATCGAATCAGATGACAAGCCCTATCTGGCACTGGGCGCAGATCTGTCCGCAGACCAGAAGGCCACGGTGCTGAAGCTTATGGGCATCGACGAAGACAAGCTGGACGAATACAATGTGGTCACCATCACCAATGACGAGGAGCATCAGTATCTGGATGAATATCTTCCATCTGAGCAGATTGGTACCAGGGCTTTATCTTCCGTTGTGATCGTGCAGCGGGAAGAAGGAAACGGACTGAATATCTCCACCAAAAATATCAATTACTGCACGGTAGGCATGTATAAAAATGCCCTTGCCACTGCAGGACTTGAGAATGCGGATATCATCGTGGCAGGACCCACACCGATTTCCGGAACGGCAGCACTGATCGGAGCCATGAAGGCTTATGCCCAGATTACCGGAGAGGCAGTGGATGAGGAGAGCTTAGACGCTGCTATGAACGAGCTCGTTGTCACAGGAGAGCTGGCCGATGTGATTCAGAATGCCGATGACGGAGAGGTAGAGGAATTCATGGCCTACGTCAAACAGAAGGTAGTAGAAGGCGGTCTGGAGGATGAGAGCAGCATTCGCTCCTGCATCGATGAGGCACTGGACAAATACGATTTTTCCATGACCGATGATGAGAAGGATCAGCTGACGGATGTGCTGTTAAAGATCAGCAAGCTGGATCTGGATGTGGATTCCCTGATCGATCAGGCAAAATCCTTATATGATCAGATCAAGGCATCCGATGATGCACAGGGCTTGATCGCAAAGATCTTCGCCGCCATACAGAGCTTTTTTGAAAAAATTTTTAATTGGTAAAAAATGAGCCCGCACATGTATGTTTGTGCGGGCTTTTCGTTTCTAGATCTTTTGTTTAAAAAATGCGATGAGTCCGCCGGTAAAGCGGGCCACACCGGGCATGGCCTGGACGATCTTGCGGTTCTTTTCGTTGAAGCCTACCAGAATGTCGTGGTTGGCCTCAGACAGATAATCCATGATGCCGTCGATATCGGACTTCATATTTTTCGGGAACTGGATGTACAAATGCTTGCTTGCGGTAATATGCAGCGTATAGGAAATGCTGAAATGATACCACAGAATATTGTGCAGCGTGGAATATTTGTAGATCCAGATGATCTCCCTGATGGGAATGACCGTCACGGATTTGTTGGCAAAGGCGATGAAATAGTGCTCCGTGATAAACATATCCTCAGTGGCCAGCTGGGGCAGTGTAGCCAGTTCTTCCTCTGCCTGGGCTAAAAGCTGGGAGCGTTTGCCGTAGCGGCCCAGCTGCCGGATCGCAGGGGAGATTCCCGGAAAGGCGATATAGAGCAGATACAGCGTGATGGACAGCAGGGCATAGATCCCGGATGCAAAATAGCAAACGCACAGGATCCGGCTGCTCACACGGCCAAAGCCAGGCTCCGAGATGATGCAGGGGGATACCTCGTCATAAAAGCCGGTGGTAGTCCAGGACAGATCATCTGCAATATGCTCCGCCAGTGCGCGGTAGCTCTCCGGCAGGGAGCGGATGCTGGCAAATATGGAGACCTGGTCGATGGTGGGCAGTCCCTCCTCACAGGTGTTTGGACTGAGAATCACCAGATAGCAGCCGTCAGAGCGGATCGTATAATAATAGTAGCCGGTGACAGAGCCCAGACGACTCTGGGTATATCCGGTAAAATGAAGGTCATCAAGTGTGGTGGATACATAGCGGGTGCCACTCCCCGCCAGCTCAGACAAGCGAGCCCGATCCGCCAGCTCCAGGGGCTGGATCAGTGAGGAAAGCGGCGTATAAAACCAGACAATCGCCAGGAATATGCAGTATACCACAGGAGAGAAAATACGTCTGCCGTAGGTGCTGCGTATTTTTTTTGTGATCAGATGTTCAAATTGGTGCATGGTCGTTCCTCCATTGAGCTTTTATTGTAGCAAATCCGGGGCTCAATTCCAAGGTGAGGGGCGCAACTTTTAGTAGAAAGTTTTGGGTAAAAATGTTATAGTGTTGTTGCTGTGGAAAAAAGCGATAGAGAGGCAATCGAATGGATGCATATACAGATTTTGCCGGAGTTTACGATGAATTTATGGAGGATGTTCCTTACGACACATGGCTGGAGCTGGTGCTCTTGCAGCTGCGGAATGAGGGCATCACGGATGGCCTGATCCTGGATCTGGGATGTGGAACCGGCACATTTACCCGCATGCTGGCAGAGGCCGGGTATGATATGATCGGTGTGGACGGCTCCGAGGAGATGCTGTCAGTGGCCAGAGAGCATCCGGATGACGGGATTTTGTATCTGTGTCAGGATATGCGCTCCTTCGAACTCTACGGGACCGTGCGTGCAGTGGTCAGCACCTGCGACACCATGAACTATCTGCTGACGCCGGAGGATTTTGTACAGACTCTGCGGCTGGTCAACAACTATCTGGATCCGGGTGGTATTTTTAT
Organism: Moraxellaceae bacterium; assembly: GCA_963645455.1. Taxonomy (GTDB): domain Bacteria; phylum Bacillota; class Clostridia; order Lachnospirales; family Lachnospiraceae; genus W0P33-017. Next base: position 6,103 of record CAVITM010000087.1, read on the forward strand.
CTTTGATGTGAATACCCTCTACCGGTTTCGGGAGATCATGGGCAATACCACCATTGCGGAGAATCAGGATCATGCCAGCTTTATCTGGGAGAATTATTTTGATGAGGATACCGGACGCAATGAATATGACCTGACCCTTTTTATCCGGCAGGAAAACGGCCTGTTTGCCCGCACCCTGGAGGTGCATGAGGAGCAGGGCTACACCTATGAGCAGATCTGCGCCATGATCCGGGAGAGCGGCATGGAGTATGTAACTTCCTTTGACGCAGCAGATGGCGGCGCAGTACGTGAAACCAGTGAAAAAATATTTTTTGTCGCGCGGGAACACGGCAAAGGTATGGAAAAAATATAAAAGAAAGAGATACGAACAATGGAAGATTATATGGTACGGGCAACGGCAGCAGACGGAGCGATCCGCGCATTCGCCGTTACCACAAAGAATCTGGTGGAGGAGGCCCGGGTGCGTCATGATACGTCTCCTGTGATGACAGCGGCGCTGGGCAGGCTCCTGTCTGCCGGTACGATGATGGGCGCTATGATGAAGGGCGACAGTGATCTTTTGACCCTGCAGATTCAGGGAGACGGGCCGGGCAAGGGACTGACCGTCACAGCCGACGCAAAAGGCAATGTAAAAGGTTATCCGGAAGTGCCTGTAGTAGCGCTTCCCCCCAAGTCCAATGGACATCTGAATGTGGGAGGCGCCATGGGCCAGGGTATGCTTCGGGTCATCAAGGACATGGGACTGAAAGAGCCTTACGTGGGTGAAGTGGAGCTGCAGACCGGTGAGATTGCAGAGGATCTGACCTATTATTTTGCGGCCAGCGAGCAGATCCCCTCTGTAGTGGGACTTGGCGTGCTGGTAGACCGGGACGGCAGCGTCCTGCAGGCAGGGGGCTTTATCGTCCAGCTGATGCCCTTTACCAGTGAGGAGATCATCAGCAAGTTAGAGGGCAGCATCGCCACATTAGAGCCGGTGACGAAAATGCTGGAGCGGGGCTTCACACCGGAGATCATGCTGGAAGAGGTACTGACATTTTTCAAGGTGGAATACAACGAGACCATGCCGGTACAATTCTCCTGCAACTGCTCCAAGGAGCGCGTCACCAAGGCGCTGATCAGCGTCGGGAAAAAGGGACTGCAGGAGATGATCGATGACGGGAAACCGATTCATGTCAACTGTCATTTTTGCAATACAGACTATACATTTGAGATTGATGAATTAAAGGAGATAGCAAAGTGCAGCAGGGTTTCATAAAGGTAGCAGCCGTAACACCATATATCCGGGTGGCAGATCCGCTATTTAACCGGGAATCAGTTTTAAAAGGAATAGTAGAAGCGGCAAGTCACGACGCTTCCGTGATTGTGACGCCGGAGCTTTGTCTCAGCGGCTATACATGCGGAGATCTTTTTTTGCAGGAACAGCTGCTGGCTTCCTCGAAGGAGGCACTGAGCTGGCTCATGGAGCAGACAAAGGATCTTTCTGCATTGATTTTTATCGGACTTCCCTTTTCCTATCTTGGCAAGCTCTACAACGTGGCAGCAGCCATCAGCGGCGGCAGGCTCCTGGGCCTGATCCCCAAGACTTATCTGCCAAATTACGGTGAATTTTATGAGCAGCGTCATTTTACGCGGGGCATGGAGCATCCGGTACCCATTTCTTTTGATGGAGATATTCGGACATGGATGGGCACCAGACAGATCTTCGTATGCAGGGAGTGCCCGGAGCTGAAGGTAGCGGCGGAGCTCTGTGAGGATCTGTGGTCACCCCAGCCCCCCAGTGGCGCTCATGCGCTGGCCGGAGCCAATCTGTTAGTGAATCTTTCCGCCAGTGATGAGACCACCGGAAAGGATATTTACCGCAGGGATCTGGTGCGCAATCAGTCAGCCAGACTGCTGTGCGGTTATGTATACTGCAGCGCAGGAGAAGGGGAATCCACACAGGATATCGTATTTTCCGGACACAATCTTATCGCGGAAAACGGAAGCCTTCTGGCTGAGGCGAAGCGTTTTTCTAATGAGATTACCATGAGTGAGATCGACGTCGCCCGTATGGACGCAGAGCGCAGACGCATGACGACCTTTGAGACCTCTGGCGCAGAGGACTACCTCTATCAGGAGTTTTCTCTGCAAATGCATAATACGAAGCTGACCAGATGGATCGATCCGAGACCTTTCGTGCCGGGCAATCCGGCAGAGCGGGAAAAACGCTGCGAGGAGATTCTGGCGATTCAGTCCATGGGTCTGAAAAAACGTCTCGCCCATACCCATTGCAAGAGTGCGGTGGTGGGTATTTCCGGTGGCCTGGATTCCACACTGGCGCTGCTGGTGACGGTGCGTGCCTTTGATGCACTGGGGCTGTCCAGAGACCTGATCACCGCCGTGACCATGCCGGGATTTGGAACTACCGACCGTACTTATGAGAATGCCGTTGGCATGGTGCGTTGCCTGGGAGCTTCCCTGCGGGAGATTCCTATCGCAGCCGCTGTGAACCAGCATTTTTCCGATATCAGCCATGACCCTTCTGTGCGGGATGTGACCTATGAGAATTCCCAGGCCAGGGAACGGACCCAGATTCTGATGGATATCGCCAATCAGACCAACGGCCTGGTCATCGGAACAGGGGATATGTCCGAGCTGGCACTGGGATGGGCCACCTACAACGGGGATCATATGTCCATGTATGCGGTGAACTGCTCCGTACCAAAGACTCTGGTGCGCCATCTCGTGCGCTACTATGCGGATACCTGCGGGGACCAGGCGCTGACAAAGGTGCTGCTGGATGTGCTGGATACGCCGGTGAGCCCGGAGCTGCTTCCGCCGGAGGACGGACAGATCTCCCAGAAGACCGAGGATCTGGTAGGCCCTTACGAGCTGCATGATTTTTATCTGTATCAGGTGCTTCGCTACGGTTTTTCACCAGCCAAGGTTTATCGTCTGGCGAAGCTTGCCTTTGCGGGAAACTACGACGATGATACGATTTATAAGTGGCTAGTGACTTTCTATCGCAGATTTTTCTCCCAGCAGTTCAAGCGTTCCTGCATCCCGGACGGCCCCAAGGTGGGTACCATCGCCCTCTCTCCCAGAGGAGATCTGCGTATGCCCAGCGATGCCTCCGTAAATATCTGGATGAGGGAGCTGGAGGCGCTGCGAAGTGATTCCTAAGCAGAATAATTACATAATTTGAATGACAAGACCGGGGACGGTTTTCTGATTGATGAAAAATTACATCAGTCAGGCGGTGATGACCGGTGAGTCCCTGCCTGTGGATAAAACAGTGGGCGATGCG
>CAVITM010000088.1:0-9358 GCA_963645455.1 Moraxellaceae bacterium
AGGTACGAGTGAACAGTTACAATAAAAACAGTGCAGAGGAGGTGGAAGTATGATCAGCTTGACAAGTATTTCCCTATTTGTAAAAATCCTATGTCTGGCAGCAGGCTGCATAGGCGGTGTATGGTTCCTTTACTGGTATCAGGAGAACGCCAGATAGTCCCGGATTAAATTTTACATAGATTTTACATAAATTATCCTTGTATTTTACATCGGTGCTTTACGATGGATGAAAAAGTGTAGATTTTGAGAGAATACAAGGAGAGAGAATATGGACATTTTTATGTTCCTCAGTCTGCTAGGCGGACTGGCACTGTTTTTGTACGGAATGAACACATTAGGCGACGGTCTTGCCAAGATGGCAGGCAGTCGCCTTGAGGCGATTTTGGAGAAGCTGACCAGCTCACCCATCAAGGCGGTGCTGCTGGGTGCTGCCGTTACCGGCGTGATCCAAAGTTCCTCTGCTACGACGGTTATGGTGGTGGGCTTTGTCAATTCAGGCATCATGAAGCTTTCCCAGGCCGTGGGCATTATTATGGGAGCCAACATCGGAACGACTGTGACCTCATGGATTTTAAGTCTGTCCGGTGTGCAGGGCGACAGCGTCTGGGTTCAGATGCTAAAGCCCAGTTCTTTTTCACCGATTCTGGCTCTGGTCGGTGTTATTTTGCTACTGTTTTTTAAGGACGAAAAAAAGAAGGATATCGGAACGATCCTGTTGGGCTTTGCGGTGCTGATGTTCGGAATGGAGACCATGAGCTCTGCAGTAGAGCCCCTGGCAGATGTGCCGGAGTTTACCCGGCTTTTCACCGCATTTAAAAATCCCATCCTCGGTTTGATCGTAGGTGCGGTGGTGACCGGAATCATCCAGAGCTCCTCTGCATCAGTCGGTATTCTGCAGGCGCTGTGTGCCACCGGAGCAGTCAGCTTTGGCGCGGCGATCCCCATTATTATGGGACAGAATATCGGTACCTGTGTAACGGCACTGATCTCATCCATCGGAGCCAGCAAAAATGCCAAGCGTGCGGCGCTGATTCATCTGTATTTCAATTTGATCGGCACCATATTATTTATGATCGTGTTCTATACACTGAATGCATTCTTACATTTTTCATTTTTGGATACGGCTGCACCTGTGGCCGGTATCGCAGTGGTGCATACCATATTTAATGTCACGGCAACACTGGTGCTGCTGCCTTTTTCCAAAGGACTGGTACATCTGGCTACCATCTCGGTTCCGGAAAAAAAGACAGAGCAGACCGACCAGGATTCCAAGGCTCTGCCGGCAGATCCCGGTATGAAGCTGTTGGATGAGCGTTTCTTAGAGCGTCCCGGTTTTGCAGTTGCACAGGCCAAGACAGCAGCTGTGGATATGGCTCATCTGGTAGAAGAGGCCCTGACCCTTGCCATATCCCTCTATCAGGATTATGATAAAAAGAAAGTAAAGAAAATCTCTGATATTGAGGAACAGGTGGATCAGTATGAGGACGTGTTAGGATCCTATCTCGTGCGTTTATGTGCCAAGCCTTTGGCGGAGCGCGACAGTCAGCTGGTGACCACGCTGCTGCACAGTATCAGTGATCTGGAGCGTATGGCGGATCATGCGGTGAACCTGGCAGAGACAGCCCAGCGCATGAAAAAGGAAAAATCAGATTTTTCAAAGAAAGCCCAGTCAGAGCTGCAGCTGTTTTCCGATGCGATGAATGAGATTCTGTCTCTGACCATTGCAGTATTTGAAAATGAGGATTCCGTGCTGGCAGCCAAGGTGGAGCCCTTGGAAGAGGTGATCGATGATCTGAAGGAGGAGATTCGCTCTCACCATATCAGACGTCTGGAAAAAGGAAAATGTACCATTGAGCTTGGCTTTGCCCTGACGGATATTGTAACCAATTATGAGCGCATCGCAGATCATTGCTCCAATATTGCGGTGGCAGTGATCCAGATGGATGAAAAAGAGCGGGATGCCCATCAGTATCTTGGCCAGGTCAAGACCCAGGATCCGCAGTTTGCACAGATGTACCGGATGTATAAGGAGAAATACGTATTAGAAAAAACCAATTAGCAATAACGTAACGAGGGTGATGTGATGGCGACGATTTTTGTGGTAGAGGATGATACAAATATTCGTGAGATTGAGAGCTTTGCACTGAAAAATTCCGGCTATGACGTGGAGGATTTTGCATGTGCGGCAGACTTTTACAAGCGCCTGGAGCATGTGCGTCCGGATCTGGTGCTGTTGGATATCATGCTTCCGGATCGGGATGGACTGGATATCCTGAAGGATCTGCGGACCCGTGTGGAGACGAGACGGCTGCCCATCATCATGGTTACGGCGAAAACCACGGAGATCGATAAGGTCAAGGGACTGGACCAGGGAGCGGATGATTATCTTCCCAAGCCCTTTGGCGTCATGGAGCTGATCTCCCGTGTGAAGGCACTGCTCCGGCGCAGCATCGGCCTGCAGGAGGATACGGTGCTGCAGTTTCAGGGACTGCAGATGGACCTGGAAAAGCGCCGGATTCGTGTAGAGGGGCAGGTCGTAGAGCTGACATTTAAGGAGTTTGAGCTGCTTCGTATTTTTATGCAGAACGCAGGAATCGTTTTGCAGAGAGAGACACTGATGAACAAGGTCTGGGGTACCGACTACGAAGGTGAGAGCCGTACCCTTGATATGCATATCAAGACACTGCGCCAGAAGATCGGCGAGTACGGCAACCATATTAAGACCGTACGCAACGTGGGTTACCGGTTGGAGTAAGATTCCATGAAGAGAAAAATCAATGCGCGCTTTGTGCTGCTGACCGTGATGTCTGTGGTATTGACACTGGTGCTGGCGACACTGGCCTATTATGAATTATTTAAAAAAGAGGTGCTGGCGGATCTGCGGTCGTATGCTTATGTGCTGCAGTACGCAAAGGTTTTTGATGGTACCAACGATCTGAGCCAGTATCATCTTTCCGATAGTCAGGTTCGTATCACTCTTGTGAATGAGGATGGCTCTGTCGCCTATGACAGTCAGGCAGACGCGGCAGATATGGACAATCATGAGAACCGACCGGAGATTGCGTCTGCACTGGAAAAAGGTTACGGGGAAGCAATCCGTCATTCGGATACCATCGGTCGTAATCTTTTTTATTATGCCATTCAACTGGATAATGGCTCCGTCCTTCGGGTGGGAAAGGAGAGCGGCAGCATCTGGTCGGTATTTGCCAGTATTTTCCCTTGGATTGTTGGAATCGGGGTACTGCTCATAGAGATCGGACTGATTTTATCCCATTATCTGACGCTGCAGCTGCTAGAGCCTATCGAGCGGATGGCAAATGATATGGATCATCTGGACTCCATGACGGTCTACAAGGAGATGATTCCGTTTACCACAAAGATCCGCAAGCAGCATGAGGATATTATAAAAAATGCAAAAATGCGGCAGGATTTTACGGCCAATGTTTCCCATGAGCTAAAGACCCCACTTACTTCCATCTCCGGCTATTCAGAATTGATCGAAAACGGCATGGCCACAGATGCGGATGTGGTGCGTTTTGCTGCGGAGATTCATAAAAATTCCATGCGGCTGCTCACTTTGATCAATGATATTATCCGACTCTCAGAGCTGGATGTATCGGAGCAGACACTGATGACCCAGGAGGTGGATCTCTATGAGATCGCCGGTACATGTGTGAATATGCTCCAGATTAACGGAGAAAAGCATGATGTATCGATTCAGCTCTATGGCACCAGCTGTGCCATCAACGCAAACCGGGAGATGATGGAGGAACTGGTTTACAACCTGTGTGACAATGCCATCCGCTATAATAATGCGGGCGGCAGTGTCAGTGTCTGGGTGACAAGGGAAAATGACCACGTAGTATTATCGGTAAATGATACCGGTATCGGTATTTCGCAGGAGGATCAGGAGCGCATTTTTGAGCGCTTTTACCGGGTGGATAAGAGCCGATCCAAATCCACGGGAGGCACCGGCCTGGGGCTGGCCATCGTCAAGCATATTGTGGAGCAGCATGGCGCAAAGCTGGAGATTGAGAGCAAGCTGGGCCAAGGAACAAAGATCAAAGTTACTTTGTAGTAAAAAAGAGCCGATTAAGGCTCTTTTTGTGTTATCATAGTTTCATTAAACAAAGGGCAGTGGATTTGATGACGAAAAAAATATGCATGGAATTACATACAAAGCCTCTTTACGGGGATGTGAAGAAGCTGCTGGGTGATGCATCGGTGCAGTCCGAGGAGAAACTGAGGGCATGCTTTGAGAGACTGATGGGTCAGATGCGTGGGAAAGTGCGGGCGGTTTCCTATGTACGCCGGATCACGGCAGACCAAGCATGGGAGCCTGCAGGGATCTCCATTGGCAGTGAACTGCTGGCGGTGGTGCTGACACTTCCGGTCGATGGGGCAGATGCAGTGGATGCAGCTTTTGCGGCGGGAGAGCCCCTGGATGCCCTGGTGGCAGATGCGCTGCAAAATGCATGGCTGTTCGCGGCGGACCGGAAGCTGCAGGAGCAGCTGAGATTGTGGTGCAGCGAGAGACGTCTTGGCATCGCAGCCCGGCTGGAGCCCTTTGCAGAGCTGTCTGGAGAGGCAGCCCGGCTGATTCTGGAGCAGTTTTCGGATGAGCCGGATTTTGATGTTTGTCTCACTGCAGGAGGGATGCTGTCTCCGGAAAAGTCCATGTGTTACCTGCTGGAGCTGTCCCAGGATTGCAGCCGGTTTGAAGCCTCCCATGACTGCTCCGTGTGTAAGAATGAGCGCTGCGGCATGAAGAAAAGACCCATTTGGATTGTGGTGGAGGACTATGGAAAAAAGCTTCTATGCCCGCCGGGGACAACCTTGTTATCTCTATTGCAGGAACATCACATGTTTATTTCTGCTCCATGCTCCGGCAGAGGGAACTGCGGCAAATGCAGGATTCGCCTGGTGAGCGGCACTTTGAAAATCACGCCGGAGGATGAACGGCTTTTGTCAGCCCGGGAGCTGGAGGACGGCATTCGTCTGGCATGCAGCGCCAGACCGACGGAAAACTTACGAATTCGGATCCTTTCCAGAGAAAAGCAGCATATGACAATCCGAGCTATCTCGGAGGAACCGGTTTCTTTTTCATCCCTGCATCAAAATCGGTCTGAGGCAGATAGGGGCTATCAGATTGCCCTGGATCTTGGAACCACCACCCTGGCTGCATGCCTGTATGGAAGCGATGCCAGTGGAAATAGAAAAAGAGAGACGCTGACGGCTGTCAATCGCGGCAGAAGCTTTGGCGCCGATGTCATGAGCCGCATGGATGCCTCTATCCATGGAAAAAAGCTGCAGCTGCAAAAGCTTTTGCAGGAGGATATCTGCCAGCTTTTTGACCGGCTGTGTAAAAAAGCCAATGTACCGGCGGATCAGATCGAGGGGATCACCATCGCGGCCAATCAGCCCATGGTTCATCTGCTCCTGGGCGCTTCCTGCCAACCTTTGACTCATGCGCCCTTTGAAACGCTTCATGCCGGTTGGATCCATAGGGATGCGGAGCAGCTTTTGGGTACCGATACATATAGCTGTCCGGCAGATTTGCTGCCGGCGGTATCTGCATTTGTAGGGGGAGATATCGTTTCCGGCATGCTTTCTCTTGGCATGGATACCCGGAGGGAGACCACTTTATTTTTAGATATGGGAACCAACGGTGAGATGGCGCTGCGCCACAAGGATGGGATTTTTGTGACCAGCGCGGCGGCAGGACCTGCCTTTGAGGGAGGCGGCATCAGCTGTGGCTGTGCCAGCATTCCGGGGGCAGTCTGCAGCGTGGGGATTCAGAAAGGGGATCAGCTGCCTAGGGTTCAAACCATCGATGACGCAGCGGTGCAGGGAATCTGCGGCAGTGGCGTGCTGGAGCTGGTGAGTGAGCTTCGGGCGCATGACATTATCGATGAAAACGGTACCTATCGCGTGGAAGATTACAGGGATTATGGTTATGCATTTGCAAAACGAGCAGATGGAACATTTCTTTCTTTTACTCAGGCGGATGTACGTGCCTTTCAGCTGGCAAAGGCTGCGATCCGTGCCGGCATAGAGATCTTACTGCAGGAGGCAGGCATCGGAGCGGAGGAAGTGACGCAGGTATATCTGGCAGGAGGCTTTGGCGTATCCATGAACGAGCAGGCTGCCATAGCTACAGGACTGCTCCCGAACCAGATGCAGAGACGGATTCAGTCAGTAGGAAATACCAGCCTGGCCGGGGCCATCCTTGCAGGAGAGACCGGGGATATTGCTCTGCGCTGCAGCAGGCTTATTACAGAGAGCAAAGCCATTGTGCTGTCGGAATGTCCGTCTTTTGAACCAACCTATCTGAAATACATCAATCTCTAAGAAAGGCTACGAGGATGAGTACCAGATTACCGAAAAATGAGCAGGGACTTCGTCCCGGATATACCACGGGAAGCTGTGCTGCCGCGGCAGCTGCAGCGGCGACACAGATGCTTTTGACAAAACAGACGGTCAGTGAGGTTACCCTTCATACACCAAAAGGGATCTTGCTTTTGCTGGATATTGAGCAGGTTTCCATGCAGGAGCATGCCGTGCGCTGTGGGGTCAAAAAGGATGCCGGAGATGATCCGGATGTGACGGACGGAATCTATGTTTATGCAATCGCAGAAAAGTCCGATCGGCCAGGAGTGCATATCCAGGGCGGCATGGGCGTGGGCCGGGTGACGAGACCTGGATTGGATCAGCCGGTGGGGGCTGCAGCTATCAATCATGTGCCCAGGGAGATGATTAACCGTGAAGTGCAACGGGTGCTGCATGCACAGGGCGCGGATGAGACGGGCATCACCATCACCATTGAAATACCCCAGGGCCTATCCCTGGCAGCAAAGACCTTTAATCCAAAGCTTGGCATCGAAGGCGGATTGTCGGTGCTGGGAACCAGCGGCATTGTGGAGCCCATGAGTGAGGATGCCATCAAGCGTACGATTTACGCGGAGCTGTCCATGCGTCGTGCCGAGGGGGAGAAATGTGCGGTGCTGGTGCCTGGCAATTATGGGTTGGACTTTTTGCATCAATCGTATAAAATAAAGGCTGAATCGGCAGTGAAATGTTCGAATTATATCGGAGATGCGGTAGATATGGCGGCAGGCCTTGGCTTTGAGAAGCTTTTTCTCGCAGGCCATATCGGAAAGCTAATTAAGCTCTCCGGCGGTATTTTTCAGACCCATTCCAGAGTGGCTGATGCGCGGATCGATCTGCTTGTAGCTGCCGGTGTACGGGCCGGAGTATCTGCGGAGCTTTTGCAGCCCCTCTTTTCTGCAGTTACCACCGAGGATGCCCTGCAGCTGTTGGAGGAATCCGGTGTGCGGGAGCAGGTGCTTTCCGTCGTAAAGCAGCGGGCAGCCCATTATCTGCAGCAGCGTGCCGGGGAAAGGATGCAGACGCAGCTGGTATTGTTTTCAAATGGGTTTGGGGAATTATAAGGAGATTTTTATGGTACATTTTGTAGGTGCCGGAAGCGGCGCGCCGGATTTGCTGACATTGCGGGGCTACAGGCTGCTGCAGCAGGCAGATGTGATCATCTATGCCGGCTCCCTGGTGAATCCAAAACTTTTGGAATATAAAAAGGAAGAGGCTGTTCTTTACAACAGTGCCTATATGACCTTGGAGGAAGTGATCTCCGTCATGGAGCAGGCGCAGGGTGAGGGAAAAGAGATTTTGCGACTGCATACCGGGGATCCCTGCCTGTATGGAGCCATTCGTGAACAGATGGATGCCCTGGATCAGCGGGGGATTCCCTATGATGATACGCCGGGAGTCAGTTCCTTTCAGGCGGCTGCGGCTTCCCTATGTATGGAATATACCCTGCCGGACTTATCCCAAAGTGTGATTCTTACACGGATGGAAGGACGCACACCGGTACCAAAGCGGGAGTCCATCCAGTCCTTTGCCGCCCATCATGCGACCATGGTGATTTTTTTAAGCACCGGAATGCTGGAGGAATTATCGAGACGTCTGATAGAAGGGGGCTATGAGCCCCAGACACCGGCAGCTATCGTCTACAAGGCATCCTGGGAGGATGAGCAGGCCTATGTCTGCACGGTGGAATCGCTGCCTCAGATGGCTCAGGCACATGGCATCAAAAAGACGGCGCTCATTATCGTTGGAGACGCTGTGACCCACAGCTGTTACGGCCGCTCAAAGCTTTATGATCCCTCATTTTCAACAGAATTTCGGGAGGCCCGGGATGAATAATCGAAAGTTGTATCTGGTGGGAATCGGTCCGGGAGGCGGTCTTTCCATGACAGGGGAGGCCATGCAGGCACTGACAGACAGCGACTGTATCGTGGGTTACCCTGTCTATACGAGACTGTTACAGGATCAGTTCCCGGATAAGGAATATATCACCACACCTATGAGGCAGGAGATTGACCGCTGCCGGCTGGCACTGGCGCAGGCAGGTGCCGGCAGAGTCGTATCCTTAGTCTGCAGCGGAGACGCAGGAGTATACGGAATGAGCGGACTGGTCTGGCAGCTTAGCACAGAATATCCCCAGGTGGAGATTCATGCAGTGGCCGGTGTGACGGCTGCCCTGTCCGGCGCCGCACTTTTAGGGGCGCCTCTGGTGCATGATTTTGCCCTGATCAGTCTCAGCGATCTGCTGACCCCCTGGGAAAAAATAGAAAAACGACTGCTGCTTGCGGCCCAGGCGGATTTTGTCATTGTGCTGTACAATCCATCCAGCAGGAAGCGGGCGGATTATCTGAAACGGGCCTGCGATCTGATTTTGCAGGTTCAGTCGCCGGATACGGTTTGCGGAATCACGGAGCAGATCGGACGGGAGGGGGAATGTGCCCGGGTGCTTTCCTTAAAGGAGCTTCGGGAGGAGCAGGTGAATATGTTTACCACGGTATTTATCGGAAATTCCCAGACCCGGGTCGTAAATGGAAAAATGGTGACACCCCGGGGCTATGAGCTGGAGTGAGGAATAGACAGATGGATAGAAAAATTGTATTATTTGCCGGTACGTCTGAGGGACGCGCATTGGCGCAGCTGTTGGCTGATGCAGGCAGACCGGTGGTGGTTTCTGTAGCCACGGAATACGGAGAGCAGCTGCTGGGGGACCGGGAGACCCTGCGGGTACATTGCGGCCGCATGGATGAAGCCCAGATGCGGGCATTTTTACAGGAAGCAGCAGGAGAAGAGCATCTCCTTGTAATCGATGCGACCCACCCTTACGCCACCCTTGTATCGGAAACATTAAAGAAAATCTGCTCAGAGAGTGGCATGGAATACATCCGTCTCCTTCGGGATGCTTCCGATGAATGTAAGGAGAGTGCCTATGTGCATCCGGTGGATACGATTCATGAGGCAGCAGCGCTTTCAGAAC
>CAVITM010000089.1:0-9211 GCA_963645455.1 Moraxellaceae bacterium
TGATAATACTCGTTCATTATAAACTTCCCTTTATGCACTGTCAAGTGCTATGATTAAAAAATCCCCCGGCTGGAAACCAGTCCATCCAGGCTCTTTTTTCATTGACTTTTACTGGAAAAGCACGTATACTTTAATCGTTAGGCGCATTAAAGCGTAAAAGTGCCTGACAGAATGAAAAATACGAAAAATGGAATGGAGAACACCCTTATGCCGATTACACAATATTTAGAAGCGAACGCTGCCGACTTTGAGGACGATGTCGCCTTAGTCGAGCTCAATCCCGCCATGGAGGAGACCCGCCGTGTCACCTGGAGAGAATATGACCTGATGGAGCCCAACCGTGCTTCTGCTTACCGCAGGGAAATCACCTGGGGCGTATTTGACGAAAAAGCCAATCGTTTCGCCAATCTTCTCATCTCCCGGGGCATCAAAAAAAATGATAAGGTAGCGATTCTTTTGATGAACTGTCTGGAATGGCTGCCCATCTATTTTGGTATTCTAAAGACAGGAGCCATCGCTGTTCCGCTGAATTTCCGCTATTCCTCCGACGAGATCGAATACTGTGTCAATCTGGCAGAGGCAGATATTCTGCTCTTCGGGCCGGAGTTTATCGGCCGTGTGGAGGAGATCGCAGACAAGATCAGCAAGAACCGTCTGCTCTACTTTGTAGGTGATAATGACTGCCCCAGCTTTGCCGAGGATTATATCAGCGAAGCAGCCAATTTCTCCAGCAAGCGTCCCAACATTACCCTGACAGATGATGATTATGCAGCCATTTATTTTTCTTCCGGAACCACCGGTTTTCCCAAGGCGATTCTCCACAAGCACCGCAGCCTGATGCATGCGGCAGCCGTGGAGCAGCACCATCATTCCCAGAAAAAAGATGATGTATTCCTGTGCATTCCGCCCCTCTATCATACCGGAGCAAAGATGCACTGGTTCGGTTCGCTGATCTCCGGAAGCCGTGCCGTACTGTTAAAAGGCACCAAGCCGGAATATATCCTTCAGGCCGTATCTGATGAAGGCTGTACCATCGTATGGCTGCTGGTGCCCTGGGCACAGGATATTTTGGAGCGTCTCGATTCAGGCGCACTGAAGCTTTCTGATTACAAGCTGGATCAGTGGCGGCTGATGCATATCGGCGCACAGCCTGTACCACCCTCTCTGATCCGTCACTGGAAGGAGTACTTCCCCAAGCACGATTATGACACGAACTACGGCCTCAGCGAATCTATCGGACCTGGTGCTGTACATCTGGGCGTAGAGAACATCCACAAGGTAGGTGCCATCGGCGTACCGGGCTACGGCTGGCAGTGCAAGATCTGTGATGAAAACGGCAATACCGTAAAACAGGGAGAAGTGGGCGAGCTGGTACTCAAAGGACCGGGCGTCATGGAATGCTACTACAACGATCCCCAGGCTACTGCCGAGGTATTAAAGGACGGATGGCTTTTCACCGGAGATATGGCCCGTCAGGACGAAGACGGCTTCTATTTCCTGGTAGACCGCAAAAAGGATGTCATCATCAGCGGCGGCGAGAACCTCTATCCGGTTCAGATTGAGGATTATATCAGACAATATGATGCGGTTCACGATGTAGCAGTGATTGGTTTGCCGGACAAGCGTTTAGGCGAGATCGCCGCAGCCATTATCGAGCTAAAAGACGGCGCCGTATGCACCGAAGAAGATATCAATGAATTCTGTCTGGAGCTGCCCCGCTACAAGCGCCCGCGCAAGATCATTTTCGCAGAGATCCCCCGCAATCCGACCGGCAAGATCGAAAAGCCGAAGCTGCGTGAGATCTACTGCGGCGAGCGACTCGTAGAGGCTGAGAGCAATAGCTAATTGCTATTCCTCGCAAAATAACGGCGTAGACAGATAACGGTCTCCGGAATCAGGCAGAAGTACCACGATATTTTTACCTGCATACTCCGGACGGCCAGCCAGAATCGTCGCAGCCTTTAGTGCTGCTCCGGAAGAGATACCCACGAGGATTCCCTCACTGACTGCAAAACGTTTGCCCTCGGTGAAGGAGTCCTCGTTTTCGATTGCCAGTATTTCATCATAAACGGATGTATCAAGGGTCTTCGGCACAAAGCCCGCACCGATGCCCTGGATCTTATGAGGGCCGGCAGTACCCTTGGAGAGCACCGGGCTGGTGGCAGGCTCTACGGCAACCACCTTCACATTCGGATTTTTCGATTTCAGATAAGCTCCAACGCCGGAGACAGTTCCGCCTGTGCCCACACCGGCCACAAATACGTCCACTGCCCCATCGGTCTGCTCCCAGATCTCCGGTCCTGTAGTAGCCAGATGTGCGGCAGGATTGGCAGGATTTACAAACTGTCCTAAGATCACAGCTCCGTCGATCTCATTTTTCAACTCCTCTGCCCGTTCAATGGCACCCTTCATTCCCTTGCTGCCATCTGTCAGCACAATCTCCGCACCATAGGCCTTCAATAGATTTCTCCGCTCTACACTCATGGTCTCCGGAAGTGTCAGAATCGCCCGGTATCCTTTGATGGCAGCTACTGCAGCCAGTCCGATTCCGGTATTGCCGCTGGTAGGCTCAATGATGGTGGCGCCAGGCTTCAATTCACCCTTTTTTTCTGCATCCTCAATCATCGCAAGGGCTACACGATCCTTTACTGATCCCGCCGGATTCAAATACTCCAGCTTTGCTAAAATCGTGGCACCCGTA
Organism: Moraxellaceae bacterium; assembly: GCA_963645455.1. Classification (GTDB taxonomy): domain Bacteria; phylum Bacillota; class Clostridia; order Lachnospirales; family Lachnospiraceae; genus W0P33-017. The sequence continues at coordinate 2,702 of CAVITM010000089.1, forward strand.
ACCCCTGCCGCAGCGCTATAGCGGTTCAGCCGAAGCAAGGGTGTTCCTCCGATCAGTTCCAATGCACTCTCCTTAATCTGACTCATGTTCGTATCCTCCTTTTTATCTGTTAATTATGCAATTGCGTGAAATGCCTGATCCAAATCCCATAAAATATCATCAATATGCTCTGTTCCAATGGAAAGCCGAATGGTATTGGGACGAATGCCCTGATCCAGCAGTTCCTCTTCGGTGCACTGACTGTGGGTGGTAGAGGCCGGATGAATCACCAGGGATTTGACGTCCGCCACGTTTGCCAGCAGTGAAAACAGCTGCAGATGATCGATAAAATCCTTCGCTTTCTGCTCATCTCCCTTGATCTCAAAGGTAAAAATAGAGCCGCCGCCATTCGGGAAATATTTCTTATATAATTCCTGCTGCACAGGATCCTTTGACACCGACGGATGATGCACTGCTTCCACCTGGGGATGATGGCTGAGATAGTCCACCACCTTCAGGGCATTTTCCACGTGACGCTCTACCCGAAGGGAAAGGGTCTCTAAGCCCTGCAGGAAAATAAATGCATGGATCGGTGAAAGGGTCGCTCCCGTATCACGCAGCAAAATTGCCCGAATCTTTGTGACAAAAGCTGCAGCCCCTACTGCCTTTGTAAAACTAATGCCATGGTAGCTTGGATTCGGTTCAGTTAGAGATGCAAATTTGCCCGATGCCTCCCAGTCGAATCGTCCGCTGTCTATGATGACACCGCCGACGCTGGTTCCATGTCCGCCGATAAATTTTGTAGCGGAGTGAACCACGATGTCTGCGCCATATTCAATGGGACGGACAAGATAAGGCGTTGCGAAGGTATTGTCCACAACCAACGGAATTTTGTGGGCATGTGCAATTTTTGCTATTGCCTCGATATCCACAACATCGGAATTGGGATTGCCCAGTGTCTCGATGTAAACTGCTTTTGTATTGTCCCGGATCGCTGCCTCCAGCTCCTGCAAGTGCAAAGCATCTACAAAGGTAGTGGTAATGCCGTACTGCGGAAGGGTATGGGCCAGCAGGTTGAATGTGCCGCCATAGATATTTTTTGCAGCTACAATATGATCGCCTGCCTGAGCCAGTGCCTCTATGGTGTAAGTGATAGCTGCTGCACCGCTGGCTACGGCCAGTGCTGCCACACCGCCCTCTAATGCTGCGATCCGCTGTTCAAACACATCCTCCGTGGGATTGGTGAGACGTCCGTAAATATTTCCCGCATCGCTGAGCCCAAACCGTGCTGCCGCATGGGCGCAATCCCGAAATACATAAGAGGATGTCTGATAGATGGGAACCGCTCTCGCATCCGTGACAGGATCCGGATGCTCCTGCCCTACATGCAGCTGCAGTGTTTCAAATTTAAAGTGTCTTTCGTTTTTCGTTTCGCTCATGCTTATTTCCTCCTTGACAGTTCTAATAACTATTTTTACTTGGCTCTGAATAGTTACTAAATCCTACTTCTTTGATAAGTTTTGTATGGTTTGCATCATATTCCTTTTTATCCTATATGTCAAGTAGGAAATGAGATTATTTTTTTGAAGCCTCCGCCAGATCTGCCAGGGTCACACTATCTACGTAAGTATTGATGACCTGCCACAGCCCCTCCCAGAAGGGCAGCGTCGGGCAGGCCTCCTGCCTGCCGCAACGATTCGGCTCGTCATCTAAACATGCGATGGGAGCCAGTGAGCCCTCAACTGTACGCAAAATATCACCGATCCGGTAATCCTTCGGATCTCTGGCCAGCAGATAGCCGCCATTGTTGCCACGAAAGCCCCGGACATACCCGGCCTTCGTCAGCAGCGGCATGATCTGCTCCATGTATTTTAATGTGATTCCCTGACGCTTTGAAATGTCCTTTAACGGAACCACCTGATCCTGCGGCTGTCTTGCCAGATCAATCATGATCCGCAGCGCATAACGTCCCTTTGTCGATATTTTCATTCCGTTCTCCTCTCAATGCTGCTCCCGGTGCATAGAGAATGTATCCATCGGATAGTCGGCTAAATTATCTGTGATGCGTCGATCGTCTGCCTGGGATAACAGTGTATCACGACTCTTTTTAGCAGAAGCGATCTCCTCAAAACGGCTGGGTCCTCCGACGCAGCCGCCCTCGCATGCCATGCCCTCGATAAAGTCCTCCGGCAGCTTGCCTACCTTCATGAGCAACAGTGCCTTTTTGCATTCTGCGGCGCCGTTGACGGTGCAGACCTTTGCGTCACATACCTGATCCGTTTCCTTCATATATTCAAGAACAGAAGCAGTCACGCCGCCGGCATTGCCATAGCGCTTGCCGTATACGGAAGCCTCCTGATAGGTATTGGCCTTGGGCTCTAAGGTCACATTTTTCGCACGCATAATCGCCCGCAGCTCGCTGTAGGTCAGCACATAATCTGCATTGCCCTCGATGTTCTGATCTACGATCTCAGATTTTTTCGCAACGCAGGGACCTACAAAGACGGTAACTGCTCCCGGATGCTGCGCTTTTACATACCTGGAAACCGCACACATGGGGGAAACTGTAGTGGAGATATGATCAGAGAGCTCCGGATAATGCCCGCGGATCATATTGACAAATCCCGGACAGCAGCTGGTGGTCTTCTTTTCTCCATTTTTATAGGCTTCGATCCATTCCTCTGCCTCGCTGGCAGTGGTCATGTCTGCGCCCAGTCCTGCCTCGATCAGTCCCGCAAATCCCAGCTTTTTCGCTGCCTCCCGGAAACTTTGCATGGTAATACCCTCACCAAACTGTCCCTCCGTGGCAGGCGCCACGATAGCATAGACCTCCTTGCCGTCCTTTAGAGCCCGGATCACATCCACGATATATGCCTTGGAACCGATGGCACCAAAGGGACAGCTGTGAATGCACTGGCCGCAGCGGATACATTTTTTCTCATCGATCACGGACAGACCCAGCTCATTGTAGGTGATGGCATTCACCGGACATTTGAACTTGCAGGGGCGCTTCAGATGGGCGATGGCGCCATAAGGGCACGCCTTGGCACACTTGCCGCACTCCTTGCATTTATTGGCATCGATATGGGAGCGGTGGTCTCCGATGGAAATCGCGCCGAAATTGCAGGCGTTGATGCAGGCTTTGCCCAGGCAATTCTGGCAGTTGTCCGTTACCACGTAGCTGGAAATGGGACAGTCCTCACAGGCAGAACTGATAACCTGGATGACATTGCCTGTATCCTCCATGCCCGGCGCCTTGCCCTCTGCAAGCCGGATACGCTGGCGAATGATCTCCCGCTCCTTGTAGACGCAGCAGCGAAACTTAGGCGTCGGTCCGGGGATCAGATCCATAGGGATATGATCTCTGGCCTCATCTAAATCTCCCGCAAATGCGTGCTTTGCTACCTCGTAGAGAACCTCGTGCTTGATTTTGATGACATTTCCGTCTGCGTACATGCGTTATCTCCTCTCGTTTAAATGTAAAATTGTAACTGTTCAGCACAGGCTGAAGCACTTGCTGCTGAAGCCGTACAAAAACGTATAGTTTGAAAAGATTCGGCGATTTTTAAATGCGATAGCATCGCCGAATCTCGTATCTGTTCAGGTGGTTCTGAACAGATACGTAAAATTATCGTTTTCCCCAGGTCGATCTCGAAAACAGGATCAGAATCGGGAAGATCTCCAGTCGTCCTGCCAGCATATCCCCGATCAACACAAGCTTGGACAGCATACTATAATCTCCAAAATTGCCCATAGGGCCCACATGATCAAAGCCGGGGCCGATATTGTTAAAGCAGGACAGTACCGCTGTCAGATTCGTCGTAGTAGAAAAACCATCCTTGGAAATGAAAGCGAAGCTTAATACGATGATCAGCACATAGGCGGCCAGAAAAGCGTTGGTATTGGCCAGCACCTTTTCATCGATGACACGGCCGTTGACACGCACTACCTCTACCCGTCCCGGATGAACGATCTGGCGCACGCTGCGCCTCAGCCCCTTAAATACAAGCAGCGCCCGCCCACATTTGAAGCCGCCGCAGGTACTGCCTGCGCAGGCGCCAATCAGCATAAGGCACTGCAGGATGGCTTTTGAAAAAGAAGGCCACAGATTAAAATCCGTCGAGCTATATCCGGTCGTCGTTATGATACTCGCCACCTGAAAGGCCGCGTGATGAATCCGCTCCCCGATGGTCTCGTAATAGCCCTGAAGATTCAAGGCGATCAATGCCGTGCTGACTACCACGATGCCTAAATACAGCCGCAGCTCTTCATCCTTAAATACGCTTTTCCACTGACCGATCAAAAGCATATAGTAGCAGGTGAAATTCACACCAAACAGCAGCATAAATACGGTGCAGACCGTCTGCAGATAGGGGCTGTAGCCGGCTAAGCTGTCATTTTTGATGCCAAAGCCTCCGGTACCTGCCGTGCCAAAGGCCGTACATACCGAATCGAAGACGGACATGCCGCCTGCCAGCAGAAAGACTACATTGACAATGGTGAGGATAATGTAGATCATATATAAAATCTCCGCCGTCTGCTTCATGCGGGGAACCAGCTTGCCGGGCTGGGGGCCCGGGCTCTCCGCCCGTAAAATATGCATGGTAAAGCCCTTGCTTCGCTCATCTCCAGCGGATACTGCCAGTAAAAAGACCAGCACGCCCATACCGCCCAGCCAGTGGCTGAAGCTGCGCCAGTAGATCAGTCCGTAGGGCATTGCCTCCACATCCGACAAAATCGATGCACCGGTGGTGGTAAAACCGGATACGATCTCGAAAAGCGCATCTACATAATTTGGAATCGCACCGGATAAGAAAAAGGGCAAGGCGCCGAAGAGTGCCAGCACAATCCAGCTGGCAGCCACACATACCAGTCCTTCCTTGGCATGGAAGCCCCCATGGGTTCCCCGTGTCATGGCCATCAGCAGGCCGCCTGCCAGCATGGTGATCGCCGCGGTGATGAGCAGTGCATGCATGGATGCCGCCTCATGACAATAAAGGCTGATGGCATAGGCCGGCACCATAAAAATTGCTTCCACCATCAGAATCTTTCCGATAAATTTCCCAATCATTCTATAATTCATCGTTCTATGCCTCGAAAATCTCATTCAACTGATAGATCACAGAATCACGGCTGGTCACAACAATCACTGTATCGCCCTTTTCATAATGAGAATCACCGCCCGGAATCTCCTGCTTGCCCCGGTGGGTGATACAGACGATCAGCACATTTTTCTTTAAATGCAGCTGTTTTAATGGCTCGCCGATATGTTTGGTTTCGTCGTCCACGCGAAACTCCAGCGCCTCCGCCTGTCCGTCCGCAATGGCATGCACAGACAATGCCGCTCCCTCCTGGTTGTGCAGGGCACGTACATACCGCACGATGGTATCACAGCACAGCTGCTTGGGACTGATGGTGCTGCCGATGGGCAGCTGATCCAAAAGATTTGAATTACTCATGCGTCCCAGCTTGGTAATGACCTGGGGAACCTTTCGCATGGTTGCCTGCAGGGAGATAACCATATTTAGCTCATCGATACCGGTCAGTGTCACCAGCGCATCGCAGTCATCTACGCCCTCACTCTCCAAAAGAACCTCATCGCTGGCATCTCCCTGAATGACGGCCACCCCTGGCAGCTGGCTGGCCAGCTCTATGCAGCGGTCATAATCCTGTTCGATCAGCCGCACCGCAATGCCGCTCTCATTCAGCTGCTTTGCCAGATAATAGCTGAGACGGCCGCCGCCGCACAGCAGAACATTTCGCACCTTGTGGGTGATGATATTCAGATTTTTAAGCAATGTCTCCAGTGTATCCGTCGGCGCTGTCACAAAAATGCGGTCTCCGGCCAACAGGGTATAATTTCCATCCGGAGCCACTGCCGTGCCGTTCCGAAGGACTGCACAGATCAGCACCTTACAGCCAACAACGGAATCCAAATCCGCCAGCGTATGGTTGCACAGCAGGCTGTCCGCATCCACCCGCAGCTCCACGATCTCCACCCGGCCCTTCGCGAATGTGTCGCGTCTTAAAAATCCCGGATATTTCAGCAGACGCTCAATCTCCCGGGCTGCCTGCTTTTCCGGATTGATGGTCAGGGACAGTGGGAAAATCTCCCGCATTCTGATGATCTGATCCGTGTATTCCGGATTACGGATCCGTGCGATGGTATGAAGCTTGTGGTTCATCCCATGTGCAGTCAGACAGCACAGCAGATTGATCTCATCGGCACTGGTGGCAGCGATCAAAAGATCTGCCTCCCGCACGCCGGCCCGGTCCAAAACATCCATGGTAGCACAGTTGCCCTGTACGGCCATAATATCATACAGTTCCTCAGTAGACTCAAGTACCCGCGGGTTTGCATCTACGATGGTGATATCGTATCCCTCCGCAGACAGCTGTCTGGTCAGCATCGCACCTACCTTGCCATCCCCCGCTATGATAATCTTCATGTCTTACGCCTCCTTAAAAACCAAAAGCGTATCTGTTCAGAACCACCTGAACAGATACGAGATTCGGCGATGCTGTCGCATT
>CAVITM010000090.1:0-6779 GCA_963645455.1 Moraxellaceae bacterium
TGTCAGCTGGTTCTCAATGTCTTCAATTTTATCATACATTTTATAGAGGCGTGCATCCAAGTCTGACTTGCGCTTGACGTAGTGCTTATCGTCCGGGTCAAGCGAATCAATTTCCTCCATCAGCTTCGATTTTACAGCATAGCTTTGGCGGAGCTGCTTTTCGTAGGTTTCAATTTCCTGCTCGATCACGGTAGTATCGACCTGCATATTGATTTTTTCCTGCATCATAGCAGCAAATTTAGGGTTACTTACGAGTTTGACAATGACCTCCGCTACTGCATCATCGAGCAATTCTTCATGAATCTGCTTTTTGTAGTCGCATTTATGTCCACGAGTCATGGTGCGATGCTTGCAGCCGTAGTAGTAGAAATCCTTGTACTTTGAGCCGTCCGGCTTGTGCTTTATGCTCTTGTTTCCGTACATGCCAGCGCCGCAAATGGGGCATTTTACAATCCCGGACAGAAGATGTATCTTGGTTTCATTTCCACGGTCAATACGCTCGTATTTTTTCGCCTGCGCTAGTGCCTTTACCTGTGCTTCATGCCAAAGATCTTCCGGAATGATTGCTTCATGAAGACCATCTACCAGCAGATAATCGTCCTGCTCGACCAGCCTGTATTCATTCCTTGTGCCATGCACCTTTTCGGTTTTGCGTCTTCCGTAGGCAATTTTCCCGCAGTAAACGGGATTTTTAATGATTTTGCGTATGAGTGCTGCATTGAACAGGGGACTTTTACCATTTTGACGCTGAATCTTATATATTCCGTGATTTGCAAGATATTTTGCCAGGCCATTTGCTCCGGTAGTGGTGTGAACATACTGGTCGAATATAATGCGGATTGCCTTTGCTTCTTCCTCGTTGATAATCAGCTGCCCATTTTCAAGCTGATAGCCGTAAGGAGCAAAGCCGCCGTTCCACTTTCCCTCACGTGCCTTTTGGATTCTGCCTTCCATTGTCTGAACGCGGATGTTTTCACGTTCAATTTCTGCAACAGCGGAAAGAACGGAAATCATCAGTTTTCCAGCGTCCTTGGAGGAGTCAATACCGTCCTCCACACAAACTAAGTTTACACCGAAGTCCTGCATGACCTGCAGGGTAGACAACACATCAGCGGCATTTCTACCGAAGCGGGAGAGCTTAAATACCAAAACGAAAGAAACGCCGTCCTTGCCGGACTTGATGTCTTCCAGCATTCTGTTAAACTCAGCGCGTCCTTCAATGGACTTGCCGGATTTGCCGGCGTCCTCGTATTCGCCGACGATTTCAAAGTCATTATACTCCGCAAATGCCTTCATTCTTGCTTTCTGTGCATCCAGGGAGTATCCTTCAATCTGAATGGTGGTAGACACTCTTGTGTAAATATATACCTTTACTCTATCTTTTGCCATGACACACCTCTCAGTTCTTCTCTGTCTTCTGCTCCAGCATCTTAATGGAATCCAGATAATCCTGTTCGACAGCGCTAAGCGTTCTTGCTTTATATTTCCGGTACTCCGTTGTTGCCTTGTCTACTGCCTGCTTATGTGAAATACTGCCGTTGCCAATCAAAAGCTGCTCTCCGCTCATGGTCAGTATCCGATCCAGATGTTCCGCCCAATCCTGCATGGTCATGGCCTGTTCCCGTTCTGCCTGACGTTCTGCAAAGTCCAGATAGCCGGATACAAGTTGGCCCATAGCGCGAAGCTCTTTTTCGTTGAGGTAATTCTTTGCGATGACGGCTTCTTTCAGCGTAGGTTGATTGCCTGCGAAGGTGGTCAAGCCCATAAATTCCTTTTCAGCATCGGCGCGCGTGTAGATGACCTCAGCCGCTGTCTGCCCGTGAACGGCGTAGTGAATCTTATTCTGGACTTTTTTGAAGAACTCTATGGAAATGTCTGCATGGGGGTCATAGTCGATACTTGTGGCGTAGATTTCCAGAACCTGACGATAGAAGACTTTCTCTGATGCACGGATATCACGGATACGTTCCAGTAATTCCTTAAAATAGCCGCCACCACCAAGGTTTTTCAGCCTTTCATCATCCAAGGCAAAGCCTTTACGCATATATTCTTTTAAGACACCGGTTGCCCAGATGCGAAATTGCGTGCCGCGCTTTGACTTCACGCGATAGCCGACAGAGATGATGACATCGAGATTGTAATAATCGACATGGTATGTTTTCCCATCTGCTGCAGTTGTTGCAAAATTTGCAACAACTGCATTCCGCTTCAGTTCGCCCTCCGTAAAGATATTCTTTATATGCCTCGATATCGTCGATTTGTCTCGCTGAAACAGCTCTGCCATCTGGTCAATGGACAGCCACACAGTATCTCCGTCAAAGGTAGTTTCAATCTTGGTCAATCCGTCATCCGTGGTGTAGATGATAATATCCGACTGTTTGTTGTCCATATCGTTCTCAAGCACAGCAGTCACCCCTTAAATTTATGTACCTTGATGCAGAGAGATTAAATGCTCTCTGCATCAAGTTTGGACATAGTTTCTATGACGATTATATCATACTGCTTTCGCTCTTTCAATAGGAAGCTCATCGCATTTATGCAATTCTTTATCCTTTTTAGCATTGATCAATTCATGCGGAGGTTCCGGAAGGTGTTCCAAATCCAAGGTATCCGCATATTTCTCAATCAGATTAGCAAGCAAATCGGCCAAGCTGCTCCACTCGTCCTTTTCATTCCAATTCGCTATAACGACCCACCGTCCTTTCTTTGCTTCCTCGCTGCGTGTACGCCTTAATCACATCAGGCGGAATTTTATCAAGCACAGCCTTTGCAGCGGCATAATCACTTTGCAGTTTGGCATCTTGCAGCCTCTTCAGCACACTCTGCTGCTGGCTCTTTGCCAACTGTTCTGTCAGGACGTCGTTTGTCTTTTTCAGGTTATCCTTCTCTGTTTCTGCTGTTGCGAAGCACTTCTGATATTTCTTCATCTGTGTTTCCATTGCAGCAACATTCGGAATGTACTTGTCCAGAAAAGCTATGATCTGAGCCGTGCGTTCCTTATAGTTGCTGAATTTTACATCAGAAAGCAGCGCATCCAGTTTTTCGGCTTGCTTCGTCAGCCGCGTCATTTCCTTGAACACCCTTGGGGGGATATGGTCGCGCCCCGTCAAGCTGGCGCTCTCACCGCGTTCCAGCACCGGGAACTTTTTGACCATGTGCTCCCAGAATTTGTCCTGCCATTGCACCAGTTTTTTCTTATTACCGAGGATTTCCTTGGCGCTGAGCCTGCCGTCCTGTGTCAGCGGAACAAAGCACAGGTGCATATGCGGCGTTTTCTCATCCATATGAACCACTGCGGATATGATGGTCTCAGGCGCCTGGTTTTCCTGAATAAAGTCCAATGCCTCCTGAAAATAGGCTTTGATTTCGGCTTTTTTCTTGCCCTTGAAGAAGTCCGGCGTTGCCGTTACAAGAGCTTCCACCATTCGCACGCTGTCAGTGCGGGTGCGGCAACCGGCTTCCTTGATCTGTCGCTCTGCCTCTGCCCGGTATTTCCTTGACGGTGTGACCAGGTGAAAATTGAGATGTGTTCGGCTTGGATCAACGTCCGGATTACTGGCGTATTTCTCTTTTGTGCGCTCGTTGTGCGCCTCAATGCCGGAAATTTCAGGCCCTTTGTACTTGGCAAAGCGAAGAATCGCATACTGTGCAGCCGTTACGCATCCCTCCTCTTTTCCCAAACCAAATCGTATCCCAGCGCATCGGCAAGCTGCACAGCCTCCACATAACGCAGAGACTCACGCTGGAGCTTGTTCGACAGGTTCGATACGCTGTCCGACCATCCGTGTTCCTCGCTGAGCTGCTCCACTACCTCCTGCATCGTGTAGCCAGAACGCACAATGTATGATTTGATCTCATTTCTAAGCGTAGATTTCATATTATCGACCATACCTTCCTGTAAAATGTTGTTTCTGCATCGCAATCTCGATGCACTCATCAATGAAATTCTTTGGGTTAAGCCCAGCGGTTCAGATTTTGCGGCATGACCATCTGGTCGAGCGTGCTGTGGTTGGTTTTATGAGAATGTATGAAAACCATCGAAATCGGCTGAATTGCCGCTTTCCCGCATATTCCGTTCACGACTGGGTGTATCACGAATCGGTATCTTGTGTTCTGTTGTCTGTATCTTTTTTCACGAAAACCACAACCATCGGCTTTGAATGCGGGTTTTACCGTGAAGTATTGATGTGCCGCTCCAGACCAACTTCAAAATCTTGCGTGCGTGCGTGTTTGCGTTCAGTCCCTGCTGATTGCACGCATGAACGCACGCACGCAAAGAATCAACATTGGCTCACAGCTCCGGAAACCGTATCAGTACGCTGATGCCCTCATAGCCACGGCAGCGCTTGCCGCCCGGAAGTGTGATCCGGTCAGAATCAGCCAGGCCGTACTTCTCGAAATTCTGACCGAGATAGTTGGCAAAGCTCTTTTCGGACAGCGGCTTTTCTGCATTGTCGTTGCACCAGATTTTGTAAGCATCGTACAAATACCTCGTCGGCGCGGTGTAGTCTGCTTTGAACTCCACATATCCTTCCGAAGCCATAAAATCCACGATATTATTGGTGGTGTGGACAATAGACTCAATGTTCGCTTTTGCTCCGGCGCTGATGGTGAACTGATAGTCATTGGCGATCAGGCGGTTCAGCCCCTCCAGCATCCAGAGAAAGATACCCTCACTCTCTGCGACCAGCTTTTCAATGAGATACGGGTCATTGGCGCGTTCAGCGGGCCTGTCCTTGGTCGTGAGAATAATCTGCCGACGAAAGAAACCGTCGCTGTGGTCATATAGAGACGTGAGTGCTCCATTGCCAAAGCAGAGGAAGCGTACAAACAGCTGTCCCTGAAAGCTCTGCTCTCGTTTGCGTTCCAAATCCATTCTGGCCTCAGAGGTGACGATGGATTTGATGTAGTTGGTTTTCGGCAGGGCGCTCATATCCATATCATCATCGACCATCAGGAGCCTGTTCTCCAAATCAGCGCGGGCAAAGTTGTTCGTCTCAACCTTCTGGATGCTGGTGGTATTCATGTTAATGCCGAATATCGCGTTCATAACAAGCCCGACCCGGCTCTTACCCTCACCGCCTTTGCCAATGAGCATGAGCATTTTCTGCCCTTTGGTGCAGGGAATGAGACAATAGCCCAAGTACTCCTGCAAGGTTGGGATATCCGCTTCATTCAGCAGCTCGGACAGAAACAGAAGCCATCTGGCAGGTTCAGGCGCCTCCGGATTGTACGTTACTGCCAGACGATTGGTACAGAATTCCTTTTCTTTGCTGAATCTGCCGTCCAGATAGTAGGTGCCGTTGGCGACGTGGATGCGATCCGTTTGCAGCGGCAACGGCTCTGAGTACGACACGATCTTCAGCAGTTTGAAGAGCCGTTCCACGGCCTGGGCCACACCGGTGTTGATATAAGGTGAGATTTCGTCATAGATGCTCTGTTTGATGGCTGCCTCATCCGGTACGATGCCATCTACTGTATAAAAACGGTCGTGGATGCATTTCATGGGGTGCTCTTTCAAGAATCGCTCACAATACAGCGGTTCTGTGATGTTGCCCTGGTTATCCAGCCACAGGGGTGCATTGCGCATTTTCTTTCTCCTCCAATCTGATTTGAGCCAATCGGCTCTCAATTTCTTTGAATCCCTTACCGGCACATATCGCCTCTCGCTCGGCATCATCGCCTATGAGCCAGCTGTCGGTCAGATACTCTGTGTAAGCCAAGCGTTGCCACGCCTCGACAAACCGCGCGTCAAGCTCTGCCTCTGGGGATGCGGGCGCATATCGTTTCTCCCAGTCACGAAGCACCCACAGATAATCATTCAGTGTGTTGAAACATCGGTTTTCTTTGTCTTTACGTCTTTTCATCTCGGCTATGCGGCTTTTCCTTGACATTGGCGGTACCCTGGACGATATCGTCGGGTCAAGATTGAAATCCGCAGCCAGCTTCAGCGCCGCATCGTACAATGAGAGCTGAAACAGCTTGCTCACGAGATCAATCACATCGCCATGCGCTCCGCAGGCGAAACAGTGATAGTGGTCATCGCTCACAAACAGGCTGGGGTGATGGTCATTGTGGAACGGACAGAGCGCCTTTTTATATCGGTTTACGTCGATTCCGTACCGCTCTGCTGCCTCCGGCAATGACACGTTTTGCTTTACGAGATCAAAAACGGACAATTTTCCTCCTTCTGCCGCCGACGTCAACAACCGGCGGCTTATTATTTCGTTGACATGGCCATTCTATCGCAAAAAAGAGCGCTGTCCCGTATATCCGAAAGGTCGGAAAAAACGCCGAAAACAGAAAATTTCCGCGTTCTCGGAAATCCGTGATATAATGGGCGTGAGCAATATTTTTTAAGTGGAAGGGGGCAAAATCATGTACGCAAAATTGACCGTGCAGGAGCGTCTCAAAGACCTTCGGGTGGAGCGGAATCTGACGCTGGAAGACCTGGCTGAGGCAACCGGACTTTCCAAATCTGCGCTCGGCGACTATGAAAACAATGAGGACAAGGACATCAACGGCTACGCCATCAAGACCCTTGCAAATTTCTACGGTGTCTCCACTGATTATCTGCTTGCAGAGATAGAAACAAAAAATCACCCAAATACAGAACTGAATACTCTGCATCTGAGTGATGATATGATTGATTTGTTGTGCAGCGGCCGCTTGAACAACCGGCTTCTTTGTGAAATGGCGCTTCACCCCGGCTTCCCACAGCTTATGACCGACATTGAAATCTGCGTCAACCGTATTGCGGATATGCGCATCCATCAGAT
>CAVITM010000090.1:6866-9002 GCA_963645455.1 Moraxellaceae bacterium
GTTGAAATCTGCGTCAACCGCATTGCGGATATGCGCATCCACCAGATGAATCAAGTGCTTGAAAAAGCCCGCGAGATGGTAATGCAGCGCTGCGGAGTTGATGCATCTGATATAGATATGCGCACCCTTGAGCTGGCCATGGTCGATGAAGATATGTTCTACAGCCATGTGATTCAAAAAGACATGGAGGCCATCATCAAAGATATTCGTACAGCCCATGAATCGGACAGCACCACCGCCGATGCTGAGGAGCCTTCTGCCGCAATGGTTCAGGAATATGCAAACGCCATACAGGAGATTGCCGCGCTTGATGTTCCCGACGATGAAAAGCGTGTCATGGTTGCAGCGAGGACGCTCCAGATCGATTACGGTTCCATGAGTGAGGAAGAAAAACGGGTGTTGGGCCGGTTAAGCTTACGTTCGCCGGTATTCAAGGATTACTATAAAAGCTATAAGCTGGGTAAGCCGCTGAGTTTCCCTACTTCCAGACCCGTGGGGAAGCACAGCAAGGGCAAGAGCAAACGAAGAAAACGTTGATTGCGCTGCGGCGGGACGAGGGATTTTATATACCATTAGCTGCCCCGGCGATGTCGCTTTGTTTCGCATTTCATGCTCCGCGCCGCAACACCGCCTACACCCGAACAGACAGATTCTGACCAACATGCAAGCCATGACTTCTCATGCTTACCTGTGCCAGAACTGTCTGTTCTGCAGCCCACACAAAGTGCCGCGCCCATAAGGCGGCGCACCCCTTTGAGCGGTCTGCGGCAGCTAAAGGTATAACACACTAGACTTTCCAGAAGGAAAATCGTGTGCCAAAGGGTCTGCATGCCCCTGTTGGATACCCCTGCCAAGGCAGCTCTGCCGCCTCTGGACACCACCGGCACGGGAACTCTGTCCCCATTGCATTCCCCAGCCAACAGGACGCTCACGCCCCTATTGGAAACCCAGTGCCGCAGGGCTTCGCCCCGCTGGACACCCCAACGTTTTTCAAAATGCCGATTGCGGAATACTGCCCGAATATTCCCAATCTGGTTTCTTCAAAACATAAGCGCCGATGAAGTCTTGCTGTTTTGCAAACTTATCGGCGCTTTTTATTTCTGCAATTTTCTGATTGCTGAAATGATTGCCGCGTTGCATTTCCTGCAATCTTATGATATGATTACCTTGTATAACTTTTCGCGGGGTGAGATTATGGAAAACAAGCAGCCGCCGTTTGAGATCACGGCTAAAATGATTGATGACATTGCGGAAATTGCTATGCTTGTCGGGCAAATCACTGGGGCCAATCATCTTTCCGGCAACCCCACCCTGCGCAGAACAAACCGCATTCGCACTGTTCACGGCTCCCTGGCAATTGAGCAGAATACGCTGAGTCTGGAGCAGGTCACGGCTGTCCTGAACGGCAAGCGCGTTCTTGCGCCGCCCAAGGATATTGCCGAGGTCAAGAATGCCTATGAGATTTACGAACGGCTGGATACGCTGAATCCCTATTCTGTGGATGACCTGCTGACCGCGCACGGCGTTATGACGCACGGGCTTGTCGAGGAAAGCGGCGTATTCCGCAGCGGCAATGTCGGCGTGGTTGACAACGACGGTCAAGTGCTTCACTTCGGAACACTGCCGGATTACGTTCCGGGGCTTGTCTCCGATTTGCTGAGCTGGGCGAAGGATAGTGACATCCATATGCTCATTCGCAGCTGTGTCGTGCATTATGAGCTTGAGGTCATTCATCCGTTCGCGGACGGCAACGGGCGCGTCGGTCGGCTGTGGCACACGCTGATGCTCTCCAAGTGGAATCCCATCTTCGCATGGCTTCCGGTGGAGTCCATCATCCACGACCGCCAACAGGAGTATTACGACGCTATCAATGCCTCCAACAACATGGCAGAGTCCACACCGTTTATTGAATTCATGCTCTCGGCGATCCGTTCATCCATCATGGAGACGATTGCAATGACTGATGAAGTGATTGATGAGCCTTCCTCCAAGGAGCAACGCCGCTGGATGAGCGTCCGCGACTATATGAAAGATCACGATGCCATTCAGAACGCGGCAGTTTGTGTGTTGCTCAATACATCTTCCGCAACGGCGAACCGCCTGCTCCGCGGCTGGGTGGAAGAAGGCAAACTGGAG
>CAVITM010000091.1:0-8997 GCA_963645455.1 Moraxellaceae bacterium
GTACATACCTTATTTAAAAAGTAACGGTCGTGGGATACCACAATCACCGTATTGTCAAAATTGATAAGGAACTCCTCCAGCCATGCAATGGCATCCAGATCCAGGTGGTTCGTAGGCTCATCCAACAGCAGAATATCCGGATTGCCAAACAGCGCCTGAGCCAGCAATACCTTGACCTTGAGTGCGCCGGGCAGATCCTTCATGAGAGTGTAATGCTCCTCCGTGGGAATCCCCAGACCGTTTAACAGCGTCGCTGCATCGCTCTCTGCATTCCAGCCATCCATCTCGGCGAACTCCGCCTCCAGCTCGCTGGCGCGAATGCCGTCCTCGTCGGTAAAATCCTCCTTCATGTAGATGGCATCCTTTTCCTTTGAGATATCATACAATCTCTGATTGCCCATGATGACCGTATCCAGCACAGGAAACTCATCATATTTAAAATGATCCTGCTTTAAAAAGGAAAGCCGCTCGCCCGGTGTGATCACAACATCACCGCTGGAGGGCTCCAGCTCGCCGGTCAGTATTTTTAAAAAAGTGGATTTGCCGGCACCGTTGGCACCGATCAGGCCATAGCAGTTGCCCTCGGTGAATTTGATATTGACATCCTCAAACAGAGCCTTTTTTCCAAGGCGCAGGCTTATATTGTTTGCACTTATCATGATTTTTCCTTCACTATATTATTGTTTGATTTTTCGCATCAGCTATCATTATACATAAAGTCCTTCATTTTGCAAGGGAAAAACCACGGTAATTATGGCTGGATCCATACTCAATCCTATCTTATGTTCTTATCCGGCACCGGAATCAGAATCTGCAGCATAAAAATATGATTCTTCGTCTGAACGGTGATCGTTCCATTGTATTTCTCTGCCGTATAACGAATGCTCTTCATGCCATAGCCATGATCCGCCTTATTCTTATTCGTCGTGAGGGGCAGGCCTTTTTCAAATTTCAGACTGCCTTCATAATAATTCTGCACCTGAATCACCATGAGATCGCTCTGGATAATAATTTTGGTACTGACGACACGCTTGTCCGGATCTTTTACTTTCATAACCGCTGTGATCGCATTATCAAGCGCATTTCCAAAAATTGCGTAAATATCTTCTACCCTCATGAAATCAAGCTGTTCTCCGTCTGCCATGCAAGTCCAGCAAATATCATGGTTTTTACAGAACAGTGCTTTTTCCATGAGAACAATATCAAGGGCACGGTTGCCGGTCTTTAATGCCGTATCGTAAATCATAATATCATTTTCCAGCTCTTCAAGATATTCATTTCTTTCCTTGCTGTCATTCATATTCTGCAACGTCCGGATCTGATGTTTTAGATCATGACATTTCCGGTTGATATTTTCAATGGTATCCGCAGTCATCTCATACTGCCTGTTCTGCACATAAAGTGCTGTATTGATACCATTTAACTCCTGATGCAGATGAATCAGATTTTTCTGGCTGATCTGTACCCAAAGCACATAAAAGCAACACATACAGTCAATTACACGCAAAATCAGCCGGTGCCATCTGCCGGCCTCAAATCCTGCCAGACTTGATCCATCCATAATTCCCAGGATCCATACAATGATGATAATCGTCGCAATGGGAAACAGGGATTTGGAATCTGAGACAAATTTTCCATATTCCGGAAGCTTTCTCGCGCAGCAGAAGTATGCAATCAGATAAACTGCAATATAAAAGCAGACACTGATCACCTTATTGTCTCCACCAGCCAGATTATAGATAAGCATAGTGCTGTAAGAAATATGCTGTACTGCAAACGCACAGACCGAACAGTATACCGACTGTGTAAGGGACTGGCCCATACACATCCAGACGAAAAAAATACTCATCACGAGATAAGCCGCCCAGTAAAAAAGCTTTCCTCCAACCGTAGCCGGTTCGCCGACAAATTCGTTATACAGGCCAATGGCTCCGATCATACACACGCTTAATACAAGTGCAATCACTGGAAAATGTTTTCTCTTTTTGACCGGAGCAAGAAATAAAAGACAGGCACAGATCAATTCCACCATATACGAAATATCCAGCCAGTAACTCATCATATCTCAATTCCTCCCATATAATTTGCAAGTGCCTGCAAAAATTCCTTTTTCCTTGGCCGGCTAATCTTAAGCCTTTCTCCATAAAGGATCACATCCTCATTTTCCACACCATTCACGTATTTCAAATTCACAAGGTAACAGTTGTTGCATCGTTTGAAAGAAAGCCCGTTCAACTGTTCTTCCAAATCTTTCAAAGAAGCTTTCTGGCGAAATTCTCCGTTTCGGGTATGATATTGCAGATAATGACCATCCACTTCCACATAAAATAACTCTTCTGTCGATATGATCTGCATGCCGCCCGGCACTGCAAGAACGATGTTTTTTACTTTATGATTTGCGATCATATCCAGTGCATTCTGTAATTTCATTGCAAAGGAATAATAATTCACCGGTTTGATGATAAAATCCAGAGCACGCACCTCGTAACCCCGAATGGCCATCTGCGCCATATTGGTCACGAAAAAAATCAGCACCTCCTTATCTTTTTCCCTGATTTTTTTTGCGGTATCAATCCCGTTAGTGCCATCCATATCAATATCCAGACAAATCAAATCATAGGAATGATCAAATTCCTGCAGGAAGCTGTCTCCGGAAGTAAATGTCTTTACCTCCAGCTTTTTTTCATTTTCTTTTTCAAACTGTTCAAAGCATTTCTGTAAATGCCTTCTCTCTTCCTGTTCATCATCGATCACTGCGATTTTTATCATTTGTGCTCTCCCTCTGGAAAAATAATCTTATACACAAAGAAATAGATTACCATCGACACTCCGCCGGTAATAAATGTTACCAGCAGATTGTACACCGCCGGGGTAAAAAACTGCTGTGCGATTGGCATCCAGAGTCCGTTAATTCCATTGCATGTCAGAGAAATTAATACCCATGCAATCAAATACCAGAAAATCTGCCATGCCACATTTCCGTGACTTTTGAAGGTGATGTTCCTCTGCAATGGAAAATTCACACACTGAGCCAGAAAAGTTCCCAGCTCATAACTTAAAAAATATCCAAGTCCGCCGCCGATCACGACTTCTCCTGCTGCATTTCTTGCCACTTCATAGCCTAAAATATTCCATTTGTAATCAAACCCCAAAACATGCATGGGTATCTGCGGCCACATAAATTCTTTTCCGGCAAGTTCAATCCCGAACATATATGGGAAAAAGGTAAACATCAGATATTGTAACACGGTAACGCCCATGCTGAACACCCAGAAATACAGCAGCTGAACCAGAAGCTTTGCAATTTTGGGATGATTTCCCTCAAAATTCTTCCATTTATTACGCATGCAATTCCTCCTGAGATACTTCCACGCATTCCTGCGCATTTCCATAAGGGCTTTCCGCTTTTACCATCATTTTTCCGCTTGTTTCCGGTCGAATGATGACCATGGCTTCTCCGTAATAGGTATCCGCAGTATCTCCCTGATAGCCCCTCTCATAATAAGGGCATGCGCTGCCGATCCCTAAGATTTTTCCTCCTTCCACGGCCACCCGGATGTCGCCGCGCGCCATAGGTTTTACTTCACCGTTCTGATCCGTATATTTCATACGGATGTAAACGAGATCCTCTTCTGATACCTTCTTTCTTTCTGGTTGTAAGGTCAGGATTGTCTCTTTTCCTGCGGTCTTTAAAGTTTGTTCTGCGATCGGCTGATTTTTTTCATCATAAGCGACGGCTTTCAACACTCCATCATGATATTCTGTATGAAAAATTGCTTTGCAGTCTTTTTTCAGTTGCTTTGTTCCCACGCAGACATCATTGACAAACAAGGACACATGATGTGCTCTCGCATAGACTTCTACCGTTGCTTTCTTTCCTTCGCAGCCGCTCCAGGACCAGCTTGCCATCGCATTCGTCATCTTCCATGCTGAGGGAGAATGTGTATTATGGGTCTGATGAACCGGCACTACACCGATTCCTATGGGCTCCAGTCCAAATGCCACTTTTGTATAGGCCATCTCCGCAAGAGCCTTTCCGGTCAAATCGATTCTGCCTGAACCTGCACTCACCCAGCCCATGCCATTATCCATGCGTTTTGCATATTCTTCGTATTCCCAGGAGCCGATTCCCACTTCGCCGAGATAGTCCATCCCGGCCCAGACAAAATCCCCGATGATGCGATTCTCTTTTTTTGCAAGTTCCATAAACTGATATGCATCCGAACAGAAGGTTTCACTTCCCAGAATGATACGATCCGGATATTTCTTCAGATCATGGCGATAACGCTTGATGCCATAGTTATATCCTGCCACGTCCATTTTTGCAAAAGCATCCCTTGTTTTTACATCGCAGGGATACAGGGTGGCTCCGGTTTTCATGAAATCCGCTCCTAAGAGCCCCGCAAGTTCATTAAAAAATTCACTACCCACAGATTTTTTCTTCTTCGTATTCTTTGCTGCCTGCTCCGCTTTCTTGTCACTGTAAATGCCAAATCCCATGGAACTTAAAAAATTGAAGAAAATATTAATGCCACAGGTCACAGGTCTTGTATCATCCAGTGTATGCAATGTTTCCGTCAGATCGCCGCACAGCTTGATTCCCTTTTTCTGCGCTGTCTCAGATACTTCATTTCCGGTAGAGTATAAAACAACCGACGGATGATTATAATCTTTCGCCACAAGGTCTGCGAGGTCTTTCTTATAATTCTCATAAATGGAATCTGCATAGTCATATTTGGTCTTATGGATATACCAGCCGTCAATGTACTCGTCCATCACAAGCATTCCCATTTCATCGCAGGCTTCCAGCATGGACTTCGAACAGGGATTGTGGGCACTTCGGATCGCATTATAACCATTTTCCTGCAAAATGCGAACTTTCCTTCGTTCTGCAAAATCGTAAGCACAGGCACCGAGCAGTCCATTGTCGTGATGGATACAGGCACCTCTTAAGATGATCCGCTGCCCATTGATGCAAAAGCCATGAGCGCTGTCGCAGGAAACAGTGCGGACGCCAAATCTCACTTCCTGCACATCGTCCCCATAGGTCACGCGACAGGTATAAAGTTTGGGAGCTTCCGGGCTCCAAAGTGCCGCCTTTTCCAAAGTATATTCCGTGTGGCAGCCCATGCTCTGTGTTCCTTCTATTCCGATGGAGGCAGTCTTTTCGACGGCTGCCAGAACCTCTTTTCCATCCAGGATCTCCACAAGCACATTTCCTGCACCACTTGTCTTTATATCCACCGCAATTTTTCTGGCTTGATAGTCAAGTGTCGTCACCCGGATCTCATCCGGCAGAATATGCTTTTCCGGCAGCACATACAGCCAGACCAGGCGGTAGATTCCAGTTCCGGAATACCATCTGCTGTTCGGCTGGTCACTGTTTACTGCGGTTACTTTTATCTCATTATCTGCCCCATAATTCACAAGTTCTGTGATATCCACGTAAAAACCGGTGTATCCGTATTCATGGTAAGCCGCCTTTTTTCCATTGACACAGACCGTGGCTTTCCGGTAGACACCTTCGAACTCCAGGAGCAGTTTTTTTCCATTCCATTGTTCTGATACAAATAATTGTTTCTCATAGGTATAATCTTTTGCCTCGATCCATCCGGTATTCACACCGCCCGGGCTTGTCTCACTCTTTTCATCCAGAAGCATGGCATCATGGGGCACGTCCGTACGAAAGCTGGTTTCTCTGCATCCCGTTGCATAGCAGAGCCAGTCTTTATTCAAAGATATTTTTTCCATAAAAGTATTCCCTTCTCCTATCGATTCAGATCAATCACTAAACCAAAGGGTCTATAAGGGGAACATGCCGTCGGCACGTTCCCCTCACATGTGCTAGATTACTTCACCCGCTTCAGAAAAGAAGCAATAATGGATAATAAAACACCCACTCCCATCACTGCGCTGATAGAAATAACCGTTCCAACCTGTGATGCGTCACCAAACATATTGATTCCCTGAAAAGCATCTACAAAAGATCCTACCGAATCCGTAAGTACTTTTACGGTTACAACACTATAGCAGGCCGTCATCAAAATGATCAGATAATCATTATCTTTTATGAGAAGAATCCCATTCAAAACAATTCCGATCACAAGCGCCGCTACGATCACCAGATCCATCGTATTATGTGACGGTGCCCATAAGGCAAAGCGAACAAGCGATACGATTCCAATGACTGCTGTCACTAGGAGGAAATAAAATCCAATTGCTTTCTCTTTTAATATTTCACTCATTTTTTTACCTCCTCAACCCGAATTTCTGATTTTCTGTTTCGAACACAAAGTGCAAGGAATAAAATCTCAAGCACTGCAAATACTCCGATCACCACATACATAACCGGCTGCCACCACGGTGTTACCGTTACAACCTTGGAATCACTACTGTACCCGTTCATAACAGAGCTGTTTGCAATTGCATACAGATAATAGTGCGCTGTCTCACGTAATTTTCCAAGCAAATATCCATCATCATTATCTTCGATTGCTGATACGATCATATTAGAGCTGTCTCCGCCAAAGTCCAGACAGTATACATTGGCTCCTGCATCTAAGGTAGATGTAAAGTGTAATTTGAACGTACTTCCACCGGCAACGGCATCTGTCTCTTCAAATCCCATAAAGCCCCATTCATTTCTGACTACCTGGGTACAGAGTGCTTTGCTTGCTGAGCTCCAGGTCATACCAAGACGGTTAAACGCTTGCATAACAGCCATGCTGTTTTCCTGTGTCAGCGCAGATTCGCAGCCTCTCAGGGCACCCTCACGGAAGGCCTGTTCGTTAAAGAATACACTGATTCCCTCACGGTTGTTTTCCTGATCATTTCCTGCAAGATGCTTTGCCCCTGCATGAACACCTTTTTCTGCCATACCATTGACAGTCTCAGAAGCGCACAGATAATTCATATTTGCGTCTTCTGAATAATACTCAAAGTTTCTTCCTCCAAATGGTGTTCTATGGAGATTCACACCAGGCATCCAAACATAACCCATGCCAAGGTACATTGCTTCTTCACCCATCAATTCTCCTCTGCGCGTCAGAAGATCCTTGTTATAAGAAGAAGCTAAAATATTTTCACAGGGAAATGCACAATCATCTCTGCTATCTCCATATTCAGCCTCATCAAAGGTTCCGCCGGCGCCATCCGGACCATCACCTGCTACAATTGCCGGTTTTCCAACGCTTGTAACCTCGGATGTCCCAAAGTTATCCGCTGTGATGGTGGCCAGTTCCTCTAGTGTAAACTGATTCAGGTATTCGTCCCATGCTTCATCATCAAAATCTTTTCCAATCATAGCCGCCAGCGGAATACTTTGGTTATCTCCTAATGTATAGTCAGAAACAGAGCCTGCATCTTCCGGTTTCTCGTAATAATCGCCGTTTAATACTTCGATCATCTCATCGGTTGCTTCTACCTGCGTTGCAGCTACCGGATAAGTAGCATCCCAATCCTGTCTGGACAGATACGTAACAGCTCCATCCTCCCAGTAATTGATATCACAGTCATCAAACTGGTTGGTTACGACTTCATCCGTGTACCGGGATGTTTTATACGTGGTATCGTCAAAGTCTTCTGACCACTGATAGGTTTTTGCTGCATCTCCTGATACTGCCTGACCGGAGATATCCACCATTCCTTCGGCTCCTTTTGCTGCCAGCACATTATTTAAAGCTTCATGTGCATTATCGCCGAGTGCAAGGTAGTAATCGCCTTCACTCATAATATAGCCTTTTGCATTTGTATAATCATAACTTGCCAGCAGATATTTATCGCATTCGATGGTCAGGGTCTGTGACTGTCCTGGCTCAAGCTCATCTGTCTTATCATAATTTACCAGCTGGATTGCCGATTTTTCTACCAGGTTCTGCTTCTCGTAATCTCCATATGGCGTCTGTGCGTAGATTTCTACGACAGATTTTCCTGCAGTATCCCCGGTATTTGTTACTGTTACGGTTGCAGTAATAGAATCATCGGTTACTTCCACATGATCCAGTGTCTGCTCAAAGGTGGTATAAGAAAGGCCATAGCCGAATGGATAACTTACTTCCGCTGTATAATTCCATGCATTTCCGTCAGAAGAACCTTTTTCTGAATCTGCATTTCCCTGTTCTAAAATAGTATCCTCATACCTTGTCTCATAATATTTGTATCCAATATAGATACCCTCAGCCTGTACCGTATACCAGGATATGGAGCTCTCGGTTTCATCAGATTTATCCAGCACTTCATCCAGATTTGTCCAGTTCTGGTTATTATAACTTCCATTTACAACTGCCGGTGCAGAAAGGGAATTTACCGCATAGGTATCGGTCAGATGTCCGGAAGGATTGGCTTCCCCTGTTAATAAATTTGCAACCCCTTCGAATCCCCGCTGACCCGGAAGTCCGATCCAGAGGCAGGCATCTACGTCGTACTCATCCAGCCATCCCAGTTCCATTGCATTTCCACTGTTAATGAGCACAATGGTCTTTTTAAATTTTCCAGAGTCTTTGATCATCTGAAGCAGATCTTTTTCTTCCTGATGAAGTGCCAGCTGGCTGATTCCATCTACCGGATCTTCGGTATATGCTTCGACACCTTCTCCAGCCTCTCTTGAAAGCATGACGATTGCAACATCATTGTAATCCTCTTCCCAGGATGCCTTCAGATCATCAGTATAAAAAGAACTTTTTTCTTCCCCAATAGACCAGGTGACTGCCGGTGTGTTTGTTCCACCCATACCTGCCACACCGGTTCCTCTTGTCGTCTCGCTGTTCTCATATGCATCATATAAGGTTTCGTTTACTGCAAAGCCTGCATCCGTCAACGCTGTCTTCAAATCAATGCAGTATTCACCTTTGTATCCGCTTGAACCTGCAGACGAATTTTTATATACCGGCTGAACCACAGCATGTCCGAACAATGTCACCCTTGTTTCATCGGAAGCAAGGGGCAATGCATTGTTATCATTTTTCAGCAGAACCGATCCTTCTTCCTGCTCTAATACAC
>CAVITM010000092.1:0-8938 GCA_963645455.1 Moraxellaceae bacterium
GTATTGTTATCTACACCGATCTCCTTTGCAAGCTCGTATACTCGTTTTGCCATAAACTAACTACCTCCGTGTATCATCTGTTTTCGTCCGGGCAGCTGATACCTCTGCCTGGATCATCCATTTTTTTGTTACTGCGTCTGCCAGCCTTTCATCCGTCACTGCTAAGGACGATCGGTAATCCTTGCCGATAGATGCTCCCAACGAATCCTTTGTTCCGTAAAGGATGAGAGGCACCTGGTAAAAGTCTGTCATATCACGAAATTTTTTCTGTGTATTTGCCGATGCATCTTCAGCGGTCACAACCAGATAAGCAGATCCTGACTTGACTGCCTTTTCGGTTGCAAATTCGCCGCTGACGATCTTTCCTGCTTTAGCAGCAATTCCTAACATTGAATGTACAGGGTCCATCAGCTTGTTTCCATCTCCTTTTGCAATGACTCATAGATCTCACCCGGAATCTGCATCCGAAAGGCCCGTTCCAGTCCCTTCGAGCGAATGGCCTGTTGCAGACATTCCATATTGGGACAAACATATGCACCGCGTCCGTTTGCCTTTCCCGTTTTATCGATCAAAAGCTCTCCGTCCTTGGTTTTGATCACACGGTACATGAGTCGTTTTTCATTCATCTTTCTGCAGCCGATACATTGCCGCAGGGGAATTTTTTTATTCGTCACCGGTTGGCTCACCGTCCTCATAATATTCGCCGTTCTCGTCGTAGTATTCGCCGTCCTCATAATACTCGCCGTTCTCATCGTAGTATTCTTCGTCGTCGTAATACTCTTCATCCTCATAATCATTCTCATAATCCATAAAGTCACCGGCTTCTCTTGCCTGTGTCTCGGATTTGATATCGATCTTGAAACCGGTCAGTCTGGCAGCCAGACGGGCATTCTGACCTTCTTTTCCGATGGCAAGAGAAAGCTGATAATCCGGAACCACGACCTTGGCACTCTTTTCCTCTGCATCGGCAATGACTGAGATGACCTTTGCCGGGCTTAAGGCATTCTCGATCAGCATCGCGGAATTTTCATTCCAGTTGATGATATCGATCTTTTCACCCCGCAGCTCGCTGACAATGGCATTGACTCTGGCGCCGTTCATACCGACACATGCGCCTACAGCGTCTACATCCGGATCGTTGGAATAAACCGCGATCTTAGTTCTGCTTCCTGCTTCTCTGGCAATGCTTTTGATCTCTACGATGCCGTCCTTGACCTCTGCCACCTCGGATTCAAACAAACGCTTTACCAGCTCCGGATGGGTTCTGGATACGAGGATCTTCGGTCCCTTGGGTGTGAGCTTTACTTCTAATACATACAGCTTGATGCGCTCGGTGGGCTGGAATACCTCTCCCTTTACCTGCTCGTTTTCGGTCAGGATCGCATCCACCTTTCCTAAATTGATGCTGACATTTTTTCCTACATAGCGCTGTACAATACCGGTCACAACATCCTTTTCCTTGCTGTAATATTCGCTGTATAATACCTTGCGCTCTTCCTCACGGATCTTCTGCAGGATCACATTTTTTGCATTCATGGTTGCGATTCGTCCAAACTCCTTGGAATCGATCTCGTAGCTGACGATATCTCCCGGCTCATATTTGGAGTCGATCATCTTTGCATCTGCCAGGCTCACCTCAAGGATAGAATCCTCCACATCCTCCACTACTGTCTTCATCTGATAAACATGATATTCACATGTTTCCGGATCCATATCGACCTTGATATTATCTGATTTTCCAAAATGATTTTTGCAGGCGGTTACAAGGGAATTCTCAATCGCCTCAATCAGAGTATCCTTGCTGATGTTTTTTTCCTTTTCCAATAAATCCAGTGCTTCTAATAAACTGTTCTTCATTTTTCCTTTTTCCTCCTAAAAATCAATCGCCAGCCGAATCAAGGCAATATCTGCTCTGGCAAAAGTATGCTCTGTTTCATCTTCATCCGTAATGGTAATCGTAGCTTCATCAAAGCTCTTGAGAGATCCGAAAAACTGCTTTTCGTGGTCGATGGGTGCAAAGGTATGAATCTCTACTTCTTCACCGATGCTCATCTGCAAATGCTTGTCTTTTTTTAACGTTCTGCCAAGTCCCGGAGAGCTCACCTCAAAAATGTAAGAATCCGGGATAAAATCCTTCTCATCAAGAAGGGGATTCATCTCCCTGGCTACTGTCTCGCAGTCATTAACTGCAATGCCCCCCGGCTTGTCAATATAAGCCCTCAGATAAAATGTGCCGGCTTCCTTGACATATTCCACATCGTAGAGCGAAAAGCCGTACTTTTCCAGAATCGGCAGCAGCAGCTGCTCGGTCTGTGCTTCATAGTCCTGTCTGTTAGACATTCTTTCACCATCCTTTTGTAAGATTTTGTAAAAATTTCATAACACGAAAGAAGAGTGGGCGCTCGACCCACTCTCTAATCCTAATAACATATTCAACTAAAGCAAGTCTAGCACTCCTATACCAAAAAAGCAAGAGAAAAATATACTATTCCTCGAATAATGGCGTGGAAAAATAGCGTTCTGCTGTATCCGGCAGTACCGTCACAACCGTTTTCTCCGGTCCAAGCTTTTTCGCAAGCTTTAATGCAGCTGCAACATTGGTTCCACTGGAGATGCCGCACATAAGACCCTCTTCTCTCGCGAGACGTTTGGCAGTATCCAGGGCTTCCTCATCTGATACTACATAAATATCATCATAAATATTCTGATTGAGAATATCCGGGATGATTCCATCGCCAATGCCCATCTGTAGGTGGGTTCCCACGGTGCCTCCTGCCAGAATCGCTGCATTCTCCGGCTCTACTGCCCAGATCTCAATATGCGGATACTGTGCCTTTAATACCTCTCCGATGCCGGTGATGGTTCCGCCGGTTCCGATACCGGAGCAAAAACCATCGATAGGTCCGGCCACCTGTTCCATGATCTCTAACGCCGTATGATTTTTATGAGCCTTGACATTGTTGCAGTTGGCGAACTGCTGCGGTACAAACACACGTGGATCTGTCTCCTGCATATGAAGAGCCGTTTGCAGGCATTCATCGATACATGCGCCGATATCACCGGCATCATGGATCAGCTGAACCTCTGCGCCGTAATGACGGATCAGCTTTCTGCGTTCCTCGCTGACGGAATCCGGCATGATAATAATCGTATGATACCCACGAACAGCCCCTACCAGTGCCAGTCCGATTCCCTGGTTGCCGCTGGTGGGCTCCACAATGATGGTATCTTTGTTGATCAACCCGTCGCGCTCCGCCGCAAGAATCATATTGAATGCGGTACGTGTTTTGATGGAGCCTCCCACATTTAAGCCCTCGAATTTTACATAGATATTGGCGCAGGTCTCATCGGGCATGCGCTGCAGCTTTACCATAGGTGTATGGCCGATGGCCTCTAAAACATTGTTGTATATCATCGTAATACCTCCCATAAAACGGTTATAAGCCCCGAATCTTTATTAGATATGAAAAAAGGATTTCTCTTTCGAGAAATCCTCTAGCAGTCCGTACGGGAATCGAACCCGTGTTTCCGCCGTGAGAGGGCGGCGTCTTAACCGCTTGACCAACGAACCGTTTATTATACTATCAGACGGTCGGCGTTCTGTCAATAGGTTTTTTGAAATTTTTTTAATTTTCTGAAAAAAGCCACAATTTAGGACTCGTAGCCGTTTGGATTGTTCTTCTGCCATCTCCAGGAATCCGCACACATTTCACGGATGCCCAGCGTAGCCTCCCAGCCCAGTTCCCGCTTTGCCTTGGATGGATCACAATAGCAGGTGGCGATATCTCCCGGCCGACGATCCTGAATCACATAAGGAATCTGAATCTGATTTACCTCTTCAAAGGTCTTCACCAGATCTAACACACTGTAGCCGTGTCCGGTGCCAAGATTATAGATGCAAAGTCCTGCCTGCTCTTTAATCTTCTGTAATGCCTTTACATGACCCCGTGCCAGGTCAACTACGTGGATGTAATCACGCACACCGGTTCCGTCCGGCGTATCGTAGTCATTGCCGAATACACCCAGCTGCGCTCTCTTTCCCACAGCAACCTGTGTGATATAAGGCATCAGATTGTTGGGAATGCCGCTGGGATTCTCCCCCATGGTTCCGCTTGGATGCGCACCGATGGGATTGAAGTAACGAAGCAGGATCACATTCCACTGGGGATCTGCCTTTTGCATGTCAGAGAGGATCTGCTCCAGCATGGATTTCGTCCAGCCATAGGGATTGGTACACTGTCCCTTGGGGCAGTTCTCCGTGATGGGAATCTCCGCCGGATCCCCGTATACGGTGGCAGAAGAAGAAAAAATAATATTTTTGCAATTGTTGCGCCGCATAACATCCACCAGCGTCAATGTGCCGGCAATATTGTTCTCATAATATTCCCAGGGCTTGGCAACAGACTCACCAACTGCTTTCAAGCCTGCGAAATGAATACAGCTGTCAATGGTCTCATTTGCAAAGACTTCATTTAATCTCTCCCGGTCTAAAATGTCTCCTTTATAGAAGGTCACCTTTTTTCCGGTCAGAGCCTCCACCCGCTCTAACGATTTTTCACTGGAGTTTGAGAGATTGTCCAGTACAACCACCTCATAGCCTGCGTTTAACAGTTCCACACATGTGTGGCTGCCGATGTATCCTGCGCCGCCTGTAACTAAAATAGCCATATGTTTACCACCTTTCTGTGTTTGGTAGTGCTTCTAACATCAGTGTACCTTATTTTTTCAAAAAAACCATTGAAAAATGTAAAAGAGACATGGAAAAATGTTGCTTCGATAGATATAATGAAAATAAGTTTATCAGGAAGGAGCGATTCCCATGCAAACAGAAGTAGGCCATCATTATAAAAATTCCTACAAGGTCACGAAAAATGCCCTTGTGTCCCTGTCCGTCTATAATGTGGGATACCAGAAATGTGACGCCCTCCATCAGTGGGGGCCGGGAGTACGGGATCATTACCTGATCCACTATGTCATCTCCGGCTGCGGCCATTATGAACAGAATAAAAAAAGCTATCTGCTGCATGCCGGCGATTCCTTTTTAGTCTATCCCAATCAGGAAATCACCTATTATGCAGATGTAGAGGACCCTTGGGAATACGCATGGGTCGGCTTTAACGGCAGCGATGCCCTCGCCATCCTAAATGCCACGGATTTCTCAAGGGAACAGCCTTATATTACAAATACGCCCTTTGGAGAGCAGATTCTCCATCAGCTGCACTGTATCTATGAGGTGCGGGGCAATGAGTTTGAGCAGGCCGTAGAGATGACGGGACGATTGTATACAGCCCTGGCACTGTTTATGCAGGGCGCCACAAAAAAAATGCCCCAGACCTCCTATGAGGGCTACGTCCAAAAGGCCACCTCCTATATCAGCTCCCACTATTCCTACCCGATTACGGTAGAGGATGTGGCAGATTATGTAGGACTTAGCCGCAGTCATCTGTTCCGCTCCTTCGAGCGGGTGCTGCAGCGCTCTCCCAAGGAATATCTGACGGAGTTCCGTATCCGGCAGGCCTGCGCGTTGTTAGGGCAGACCGATCTCTCGGTCACAGCCATCGCCAATTCCGTCGGCTTCGAAAACAATCTCTATTTTTCCAAGGCTTTTCATAAAGCAAAAGGAGTATCCCCCAAAAAATACCGGGAAACGATCCGCACAGAAAAAGAAATAGAATAAAACGTTTCCGATACAGTAAAAAAAGAGCCGCACATCGCGACTCTTTCTCTATTCACAGATTAAGCTAACTTTGCCTTTGCAACTTCAGCTAATGCTGCAAATCCTTCAGCATCATTGACTGCCAGGTCTGCTAACATCTTGCGGTTCATATCTACACCAGCCAGCTTTAAGCCGTGCATCATTCTGCTGTATGATAAGCCGTTCATACGTGCTGCAGCATTGATACGGGCGATCCACAGCTGACGGAACTGTCTCTTTTTCTGCTTGCGTCCTGCATAAGAGCTGCTCAGTGCTCTCATTACAGACTGCTTTGCGATACGATACTGCTTTGAACGGGCGCCTCTGTAGCCCTTTGCTAATTTTAAGGTACGATTATGCTTTTTCTTTGCGTTTAAACCGCCTTTAATTCTTGCCATTTCTTATGTCCTCCTTCACAAACTCTTACAGATAAGGTAAGATCTTCTTCATTGTCTTTACATTTGTTGCATCTGTCATAGTAGCCTGTCTTAAATTTCTCTTGCGCTTTGTAGATTTCTTGGTTAAGATATGGCTCTTGTAGGCTTTGTTTCTCTTTAAGTTTCCGCTACCGGTTTTTGAAAAACGCTTTGCAGCAGCTCTTTTTGTTTTGATCTTAGGCATAATAAAATTCCTCCTTTAAATGTTCTTCTTATTTTTTCTCTCCAAGCACCATCGTCAGGCTTCTGCCCTCCTGCTTCGGTGTCTTTTCAACAACTGCAATATCGGCCAGCTGCGCTGCAATGTCGTCTAAAATATGACGGCTCTGCTGCATATGTGCCATCTCTCTGCCACGGAAGCGCAGGGTGATCTTCACCTTGTTGCCTTTTCCGATAAACTTTCTGGCAGCACTGATCTTTGTATTCAGATCATTGGAATCAATATTGGGAGAAAGACGTACTTCCTTGAGTTCCACCGTCTTCTGCTTCTTTCTTGCATCCTTTTCCTTGCGTGCAAGCTCATAACGATACTTTCCGTAATCTACGATCTTGCATACCGGCGGCTTTGCCGTAGGCGCAATCTTGACAAGATCAAGCTCTGCTTCATCTGCCAGCCGCATAGCCTCTTTGATGGGCATCACACCTAACTGGTCTCCGTTTTCTCCAATCACACGAACCTCTTTGTCTCTGATCTGTTCGTTAATCATTAATTCGCTAATGACTCCACACCTCCATTTTTGCATATTTGATGAACTATCTGACAAATAAAACAGTTTCTTCCATAGAAAACAGTCATAAAAAAAGCAGATACAAAAAACTGCATCCACTCAAAATATTTCATACATCCGAGTCAATAATATAATCATCCCAGATGTCGAATTCTGTATTAACCCGAGTCACGCGCTTGTGCTAAGGTGAGAGTGGATCCTCTGCTTGCTGTTTTCAACTCATTTAAAATACCATAAGATGTAATGCTGCGTCAAGTGTTTTTTTCTTCTTTTTTTCGTTGTAGAATACTACTGTATATGACATAAAAAACTATGTTCAAGGAGGTCATTCTATGGATACACGTATCATAGATTTGCACGTACATTCCAATGCATCGGATGGAACATTTGCTCCCGATGCACTGGTGGCAGAGGCTGTCCGCGCCGGACTGTCTGCCTTTGCATTAACCGACCACGACACTACGGACGGAATTTTAACAGCAGAAGCGGCCGCAAAAGAGGCTGGGCTCGAGCTGATCCCGGGTGTGGAGCTGTCCACCGAATATGAGGGAGTCGAGATCCATGTGCTGGGGCTCTATATTGATATTGGCTATGAACCGCTGCAGCAGCAGATGGAGGATTTTCGTTCATCAAGAGACCGGCGAAATGTCGTAATGCTGCAAAAGCTGCGGGACGCAGGCTTTGATATTACACAGGAAGCGCTGGAAGCGCGCTTTCCGGATGCTGTCCTTACAAGAGCCCATATTGCCAGATATCTGCTGGATACCGGCGGGATTCCGGACATGAAAACAGCCTTCACAAAATATATCGGAGATGGCTGCCCCTGCTACGTTCCCCGTCCAAAGGTCACTCCCATGGATGCGGTGGACTACATTCTGGCTGCAGGCGGCGTCCCCATCCTGGCCCATCCGGTCATGTATCATATGACAGGGGGACAGCTAAATCAGATGATTGCCGAGATGAAGGCACACGGTCTGCGGGGCATCGAAGCCATTTATTCAGAAAATACGTCTGCCGATGAAGTCCGCTTTAAGAAGCTGGCTCGTGAGAATGATCTGCTGATCAGTGGCGGCTCCGATTTTCATGGAACGAACAAGCCGGATCTGTCACTGGGCAAGGGCCGTGGGAAGCTCTATATTCCCTACTGCCTGTTAGAGTCCATCCGAAAGGAACACGAAAAAATTCTTGCATCGAAAAGTCATCGTTAGGCCAGCACAAACCGGTCGATCACTTCAGCAATAGCGTCTTCATTGTTAGTCGCTTTTGTCACATAATCTGCAATACGCTGCACAGCTGGATTGGCGTTGGCAACCGCAACGCCAAGACCTGCAGCCTGTATCATCTCTGCATCATTTGTCTCATCCCCGATGGCGATGGTATCCTGGGGGGATACGTGAAGCAGATCGGATAAAAACTGAATGCCGGACTGTTTGGATAGGCCATCCGGTACAATCTCCAGATACTCTTGGCAGGAGAACATCATTCTGCATTTTCCCTTGGCCCATGCCTCATTTTCTTTTCGAAACCGCTCCAGTCTCTCATGATCCGACAGATGGATCACAATCATTTTACAGGGAGCGTCTGTCAGATAATCAATCACATCGGTCCTTGGCATCGGGCGAAGATTTGTTCGGCTTGCATACCAGCGAAGCTCCTCGCTGTCCTGCTTTGTCACGATCTCACCGTTTTGGTAAGTATGAATATACAATCCTGCCGCTTCTGCACGGGCAAACAACTCATCTGCTATGTCCAGGGGAATCGTCTTTTTTAGCAGAGCCTTCTTTTGATAGCAGTCATAGACATGGGCGCCGTTATAGGAGACGATAAAGCTGCCCTCTTCATTTAATCCGAGAGAATCCGATATTTTTTTTGCACTTTCAAAGGGTCGTCCGGTTGCGATCACAAAGGAATGCCCGGCGCGCAGCGCGCGCCGGATCGCCTCCCGGTTCCCTTTTGAAATCTGCTTGTCGTCATCCAACAAAGTGCCATCTAAATCTGAAAACAGGATCTTACTCATAGCTGCTCCTCTTCCGCTGTTTCCTTGGGCTCTGCCGGAATAAATACACGTTCCTTATATC
>CAVITM010000093.1:0-8889 GCA_963645455.1 Moraxellaceae bacterium
CTATGCGGAAGGCACCCAGAAAGGCTCTCCCCTGGATACGATTTTTCTGACCTACGGTCCCACGGTATCCGGTCTGTCCCAGATTCATAAATCCTATGAAATCTGCGAACAGCTGTTAAAGCGGCGCTTCTTCTGCCGTGAGGGACAGCACGTCATGTCCTACACAGAGCTTCCTACCATCAAAAAAAAGAGCTGCTCCTTAAATGAAGAGCTTTCCGCGGCATATATTGACAAGCTGCTCTCCTATATAAAAAGCTGCAACTCCCGCCGGGTCACCGAGACATTAACGGAGCTTTCTGATATGCTCTATTACTGCGACGAGGAGATTTCCAGCATCAAGTTTTTCCTGGCAGACATTTTCCTGGGCATCAAGCAGTCCATTATGCACACCTATACCCATGCGGTGATCCCCTTTATCCACAATGTGGCCATCATTGAGCTCATTGAGAATAAATATTATCTATATGAGATTATGCTGTATTTTACGGAACAATTTCATATGATCATGCGAGCCATCGGGAGCAGCTCGAGTGAGGGCGTATTTGATGATATCGTCAATTACATCGACCACAATTATGCCTCTTCCCTCAAGCTGGACTCCATCGCTCCGCTGTTCGGATACAACAGCTCCTATCTGGGAAAGCTGTTCTCCCAAAAGATGGGGCAGAGCTTTAATTCCTACTTAGATCAGGTAAGAATCAGCCATGCCGTAGAATTGCTGGGCAGCACAGATATGAAGATCTATGAAATAGCTGCCAGTGTGGGATATACCAGCGTTGACTACTTCCATCAGAAGTTTAAAAAACGCATGAATTTAAGTCCTGCAGAATACCGGAAGCTTAATTCTTAAGGATCAAAACATCCCTAGGTTTCAGGTGGAGCGTCCCCCGCTCCACTTTTTTCCCTGTAAGTAGATCTGTCGCCGCAAAGGGAAGCTCCACCTCCCGCTCCTGCTGGCTGTGATTTAAGAGGAAGTAAAGCTTGCCCTCTTCATTCTCTCTGGTGGTCACTTCCACGTCAGAAGCCATGCCTTCCGATGACATAAGCTCCGGTTCGATTTCATTTTCCTGGCAAATGTCCCTTAAAAAATCATGGTAAAAAGCTTCATCTGCGGCGCATGCCACATAATATGCTTTTCCTTTTCCGAAATCATTGCAGGTGAGCACCGGCATTCCAGCATAAAAATCATGCATATAACCGACCTCGTCCATCTGTCTGGCGCCCTCCAGATGCAGCAGATCGCAGAGCAGTGAGGCTTCGTAGACTTTTCCCTTATATTGAAATTCATTTTTTTTGCCGGAGGGAAGGGCATCTTCCTCCTCCACCCAGATTCCCAGAATATCTCTCAATTTTCCAGGATAACCCCCCAGCGTAACCAGGTCATTTTCATTGACATAGCCGCTGAAAAATGTGGTGAGAAAGGTTCCGCCCCGGGCTACAAAGCTTCGTATTTTTTCATCCACTCCGGGCTTGATCATGTAGAGTATCGGCGCAAGGATCACCTGGTACGAACCATCTGAAATGTCCTCCGGGCTAATGAGATCCACGTTGATATTCATGCGCCGCAGAGCCTTATAGTAGCGCTCCAGCTCCTTGCGGTAACGCAGCTCCCGGCTAGGGCCGGCAGAATACTCAATGGCCCACCAGTTATCCCAATCCACCACAAGGGCAACCTTTGATCTGGTCTCTTTTCCAAAGGTCTGGGGACCAATTTTCTCCAGTTCTTCTCCCAGCTGGGTGATCTCACGGAACACTCTGGTGTTCGCAGTTGCCACATGATCAATGACGGCTCCGTGATATTTTTCACAGGCTCCGATGCTTCTGCGCATCTGGAAAAACATAATCGTATCCGATCCATGCGCCACGGCCTGATAGCTCAAAAGCCGCATCTCTCCCGGCCGTTTTAAGGCATTGTAGGGGTGCCAGTTGGTGACGCTGGGGGTCTGCTCCATCAGTGCAAAGGGCTGGCCGCCTCCCACTCCCCGCATCAGATCATGGGCCATGGCAGTGTCTGTATAATCCGCATCAATGAGAGGATAATTGTCCCAGCTCACAAAATCCATCTGTTTTGCCCACTTAAAATAATCCAGCGGCTTATAAAATCCCATCAGATTCGTGGTAATACTGGCATCCGGGATCACTTTCCGGATCCGGTCAGCCTCCAGCTGATAGCAATCCAGGATGGAGTCTGACATAAATCGCCGGTAATCCAGGGAAATTCCCTGAAACGTGGTGCGCTCATACTCAAAATGCTCCGACCGCAGATCCGGTGTGACGATCTCATCCCAGTCGTAAAAGGTGTGTCCCCAGAAAGCGGTATCCCACTGCTCATTTAGCCGGTCCAATGTCTGATACTTGGCTTTCAGCCATTCCCGGAACTTTTTCTCACAGTTGTCACAATAGCACTCGCCCCCAAACTCATTGGAAATATGCCAGGCCACGATATTATCATAATCCTTGTACCGCTCTGCCAGCTTCTCTGCCAGCTTTGGCGCATACATCCGGTAGGTGGGGCTGTTGGGGCAGGAATTGTGTCTGCCTCCAAACTTGCGTTTCATGCCGTTAAACTCCACCCGCAGAATGTCCGGATGGCGCTTGGCCATCCATGCAGGGTGAGCCCCGGTGGAGGTAGCCAGACAGACCTTCAGTCCATTCTCCCGTACCAGTTCCATAATTTTATCCAGTTTTTCAAAATTGTAGGTATGTTCATCCGGCTGGATGGCTGCCCAGGAAAACACATTCAGTGTCACAATGTCAATATGCGCCTGTCGAAACAGGCGCATATCCTCCTTCCATACTTCCTCGGGCCATTGCTCTGGGTTATAGTCCCCTCCAAATGGAATTTTATCCAATTTTTCGTATGGAATCATTCTTTTTTATCCCTCTGTTACTTCTTTGATTGCTGCTGCTCTGTCTGCACAGTTATTCTTATCAACTGCTAAGACATCTTCGTATCCAAGTCCATTAACCGTATCCTGCATGGTGGTAAGAAGACTATTAAATTCTGCCTCATCGCTGGCAAATACCATCTGCCATGAGTACTGTACGATAATCTGCTTGCACTGCTCTTTGATGGTGCTGATATCGGTATCATACTCAGGTGTTGCGTAGTTTGTTCCTGCCAATACCAAAAGATTGTCAGTAGATTCCAGGCGCTCGATTGCAGTTGCTGCGCCATCATTGTGTGAAGACCAGTCATCTGATAAAGCAGTGGAAACCCGCTGCAGATAATCATCCCATCTCTGATAGTTGTAGCAGATACCAGTTTCCTCATCTGTGTCTACCACACCCACAGCCTTATAGTTCAATGCAGAAACACCATCTTTCCATGTTCCGCCGCCCCACTCATCCGGGACCTGAAGGTCATCATCGATATCTACAAATGCCTGCACACCAAAGTCTGTAAGCACCGGCTCACCATCATCATTTAACTCCCAGGTAAGACCTTCCGGACCACAGGTACCGCCGGTCTGAGTTGCGGATGCCTCAATTCCTTCCGGTGAATACAGCCAGTCAATAAAGTCTACCAGACGCTGGGGATCCTCTGCCTGACTGCCTACCATGATACCAACTCCCATCTTGCCCTGGGGCATAGAACCATAGGACAGGCACTTCATATCATCGATGGTGGCTGTTGCAAAGCCCTTGCCTGCAGCTGTATTTTCGGTGGTATTGTACTGGCCTGCGCCAAGCCACGGCCATAAGGAGTAAAGTACATCTCCGTTTTTATACTTTGTCTGGACGTTATCAAAGCTCTGGGTGGTAGACTCAGGATCTACAAGTCCCTGCTGATTTGCCTCAAAGAGGAACTTTAATGCACGCACATAGATGCCGTCGTTGTCAATGACGCTCTGTACATCTGAGCCGTCAACCTTCTGCATAGCAAATCCCATGGGCTCATATCCATACAATGCGCAGATGGCGCCTGCATTCTGCATAATATCTCCATCCCAATCCTTGAACAGAGAGAATGCATAAGCCTGTTTTCCGTCAGAACCGGTTCCTGCGATCTCCTGCATATCAGCAAGAACCGTCAGCATGTCTTCCAGCGTGGACATTTCCGGATATCCAACCTGGCCATATAAATCCCAGCGCAGGGACGGTGCATTGGTAGGCTCACTGGCCTCACAGGGCTCTGTAGCCTCCTGATTGGAAATCTCGCTGGGCACTGCCCAGAGGCCTTCGGTATCCGCAAGAGCACTTGCGTCCTCGATAGCATCCATATATTTCTGCAGGTTCTCACACTCGCCGATATAATCTGTCATATCAAGCACCAGGCCTGCCTCAACCAGATCGCTGAGACGATTCTGGTCCAAGTTCGTCAGGATCAGATCTCCCAGATTGCCATTTGCGGAACGGGTCTGATAGAGGGTATCTCCTCCACCGGCAACGTTTGGCGCGATAATGTTAAGTTCCATATTGAATTTTTCCTTAACGATCTTCGCAAACCATCCGGTCTGTACGCCCTGGAAGTTTGCCTGGCTGTCAAACACATCGATGGTCAGGGTTTTTTCATACTTTGAGTTGGTAGTTTCGGCGCTGTCTGTGGACGAACTGTCACTTGAACTTCCGCAGCCTCCTGCCATCGCTGCCAGCATTGCGGCGGACAAGGTCACCGCAACCACCTGCCTGAATCTTTTTCTTTTCATTGTTGAATCCTCCTCTTTCATATTACTCTATTTGTTTAAAAAGACGCAAGAACTTTACCCCTTTACAGAGCCAATCATAATTCCTTTTACAAAGGATTTCTGGAACATCGGATAAATGAACAAGATCGGTAGCACTACGATTACCGATATGGTCATCCGGATAGAAGTGGGGGTCTGCTGTGTCGCAAGATTGGCAACCGCAGATACATTTCCCGTATTCTTCACCAGTGTGGCAAGAGAGCTTGCCTGATTTAAATAGGTATATAACAGATACTGCAGTGAATAGAGCGACTGATCTGTGATGTAGATCAATGTATCCTGGAAGGAGTTCCACTGTCCCACAGCTGCCCAGATGGCGATGGTCGCAAGAATCGGTTTGCTGGTGGGGAGGATGATCTTCCAGAAAATCGTCAGTATTC
Source organism: Moraxellaceae bacterium (assembly GCA_963645455.1). Classification (GTDB taxonomy): domain Bacteria; phylum Bacillota; class Clostridia; order Lachnospirales; family Lachnospiraceae; genus W0P33-017. The sequence goes on from CAVITM010000093.1 coordinate 5,069, forward strand.
CTGCGCCATCGATCTGCGCTGCCTCCTGAAGAGATGCCGGAATTGATTCCACATAAGTTTTTACCATAATGATGTTAAAGGGCTGCACGATGGCAGGAATAATATATACCCAGAAGGTATTGGTCAGATGCAAAGACCGCATGGTCATATACATGGGGATCAGTCCTGCATTGAAGTACATGGTGATCACCAGAAAACGATACCAGAATTTTCTGTGCCACATATTTTCCTGGGTGAACATAAAGCCCAAAAAAGCGGATGCCATCACCGTGCAGACTGTTCCCAGCACAGTTCTGGCAATGGATATGAAAAGCGCCGTTCCCAGTCCGCTGAGCTTTAACACATCAATATAGTTCTGAAACTGGATGCCCTGGGGCCAGAAATTGATTTTTCCCGCAGCGCTCAAGTCATTGGCGCTTATGGAATTAATGATCAAATAATAGAACGGGTACGCACAGATCAGTGCAAACAGTGCAAAAATCAAATAGTTGCAGACCATAAATGCCTTGTCACCCGCACTTGTCCTGATTTTAGTATTCATCACACTCACTCCTTATATAATGCTTTCCCCGCGTGTCCTCTTGGAAACAAAGTTTACGACTGCAAGAAGGGTCACACTGACGATACTCTTTAATACACCGATGGCCGTTGCAAGGGACAGGCTCTTTCCCGTCATACCTATGTTGTATACATACAGGTCAAGCACCTGGATGCTATCCTTGTTAAAGGAATTCTGGAATACAAAGTACTGGTCCATACCATTATTTAAGAAATTGGCAACTGACAGCATCAGCATAACAAAGTAAGTCGGCATCAATGACGGGATGGTGATGTTCTTGATGATCTTCCATCTGTCTGCGCCATCCACCTTTGCCGCATCGTACATCTCCTGGTCGATTCCTGCGATGGATGCCAGATACATGATAGCGCCCCAGCCCAGGCCTTTCCAGGTGTTCCACAGAAGCATCTGCAGCCACACATGTTTACTGCTGTCCAGTATCTTCAGCGGCTCTGAGATGACTCCCAGATTCTGCATCACCGTGTTGAACATTCCTGAAGAAGAAAACAGACAGAATGCTACGGAATATACCAACGTCCAGCTGATAAAGTTGGGCAGTGTGGATAATGTCTGAATTAAATTTTTAAACCATTTACATTTGATTTCATTTAAGAATACCGCAAATAAAACCGGTAAGAATGATGTGGCGATTCCCAGCAAACTCATGGCAAATGTGTTTTTCATTACCTGGATCAGCTGTGACACCTGGGTTGAATTGCTGAACAAAGTCTTGAACCATTTGAGCCCTACGAACTCACACTGGGATAACTTTAGCGGAGCTCTGTAATCATAGAGCGCATAAATCCATCCATGAAGCGGATAGTAGGAAAAAAGAAAGCATAAAACCAAAAATGGTAATACCAGAAGAAACAGCTTGTAGCTTTCTTTCTTTTTCGTATTCATGGATGGTTGGTCAATTTTCTTTGCAGCGACGGATCGTTGTTTACTCCTTTTCACTGATTTTCCCTCCCTTGTAGATGATGAAATTATTGTAGCTTTCATCGTCTCCTGCTCCTACCGGGAAAATTCAAGAAAAGTTCCTATATTTTTTTGATGATTAGAGAAAAGATGGGGTGATGTGGAATTTTTATGGTAAACGAGGTGGAATTTTTATGGGTATAAAAAGCCCTCCAGACCTCAATGGTCCGGAGGGTACCCTGCTATTACTTAATGAAGCCTACCTGCTTAGAGATCAGCTCGATCTGCTCATCTTTTTTCTTGTTGTATGTTACCTTCATTTCTTCGAAATAGTTGCGGCCTGCAGCATCGATGGATACGATCAGCGGGCCAAACTCCTTCACGTGGCAGTGCCACAGAGTCTCCGGCATGCCAAGATCCTTCCACTCGGCCTCCACGATTTCCTCTACCTCAGCGGCTGCAACCACTGCATTACCCGCCGGGAACACACAGTGGATTGCGCCAAAATCTTTGCAGGCACGCTCGGTGTTTTCCTTCATGCCGCCCTTGCCCACGATGACACGTACACCTGTGGTCTGCACAAACTCATACTCAAATTTTTCCATACGCATGGAAGTAGTAGGTCCTACAGATACCATCTCATACTTGTCGTCCCCAAGAGGTCTGATGATGGGGCCTGCATGGAAAATAGCGGCGTCTTTCACATCCACAGGCATGTCACGACCTTCCTCAACCACACGTCTATGGGCCACATCACGACAGGTTGTCAGATCACCTGAGAGGTATACAATGTCACCAATCTTAATATCCTTTAAATCCTCAGCTGATACCGGGGTAACTAAAATCTTTTTTCCGTCTTTGATTTCAACTGCCATTGTTTTTACCTCCTCCTAGTTTTCCTTATATTCAAAACCTGTGTGTGTATCAATTGTAAAATTAAGATCCTTGTCAAATACGATATGACCTCTTCTATGGCTCCAGCAGCCTACGTTCACAGCGACACCGATTGCGGATGGATGACGAGCCGTATTTTCAATATGAACACCCATAACGGAATAGTTGCCGCCCATGCCCTGAGGTCCAAGGCCAATCGCATTGATACCATCCTCAAGAAGCGTTTCCATCTTGGCCGCATTGGCATTGTCATTGTGAGATCCGATGGGTCTCATGAGCGCCTTCTTGGAATTGAGCGCCGCTGTCTCTACGGATGTACCAACACCAACACCTACCAAAAGAGGAGGGCAGGCATTGAGGCCATAACTGGTCATTCTGTCAAGAACGAACTTTGTGACACCCTCATATCCTTCACCCGGCATGAGTACGGTAGCATTTCCCGGAAGCGTGCATCCGCCGCCTGCCATGTAGGTGTAGATTTCACACTGATCTGAGTTTGGCACGATATCCCACCATACAGTGGGTGTGCCTTTTCCTACGTTTTTACCGGTATTGTACTCATCAAAGGTCTCCACTGAATTGTGCCGCAGGGGAGTCTCAATGGTAGCCTTTATGACAGCTTCCTTCAGGAGAGCCTCCAGATCATCGATCAGTGGAAATCTGGTGCCGCACTTTACCCAGAACTGGATGACGCCTGTATCCTGACATGACGGACGGTTCATCTCGATGGCCAGCTTCTGGTTCCGAAACATGGTGTCATAGATCACCTTGGTCATGGGGCTATCCTCTTTATCTCTCAGCTCCTCCAACTTTGCGATCACGTCATCCGGCAGCTTCTTACTGGTGAAGCCTACAAACTGTGCGATAATATCTGTCAATTTTTTTACCTGTGCTTCATTAGACATTTATTTTTCCTCCTTTTATTTCCTGGTTCAATGAATTGTCTACGGATAAAACGGAAATGCGATCGGCAGTACGATCATGCTGACCACCGTGGCAATAAATATCAGCGGTAAGCCTGATTTTACATAGTCGTTAAATTTGTAACCGCCGATTCCAAATATCATGGTGTTGGCCGGCATTCCTATGGGTGTTGCATATGCGCAGGAGCCGCCGATCACGCAGGCCATCAGCACTGCCTTTGGATCTGCTCCCATACCCTGGGCAATGGACAGACAAATAGGTGCCATCAGCGCCGTTGCTGCTGTGTTTGACATAAAGTTGGTCAGTACGCAGCAGATAATAAATACTACAAAGGTAAGGATATACGGAGAGGGATTATCCCCCAGCAGTCCGATGACCACATCAGCGATCTTCTGACCTGCTCCGCTGGACTGCAGCGCTGTTGCAAGGGAAAGGGTGCCGCCAAAGAGGAATATGGTCTTTAAGTCGATGGATTTCAGCGCATTTTTCTCAGAGATAACGCCAGTCAAAATAAGAAGGATCGCTC
>CAVITM010000094.1:0-8880 GCA_963645455.1 Moraxellaceae bacterium
TTCGTAAGCTTTACAGCTGGAACAACGAGAGCGACAAGCTGATCAACAACTAATCGATACTGAAAGGTGTTTTGGTATAGAATGTATAGCGGATTTCACCTATAGGTGGGATCCGCTATTAGCGTATTATTGACATAAAATGATGATCTATTTAGGAGGCTGCTTTTATGGCAAAACTTTACAATCACAAGGTGGTAGAACCGAAGTGGCAGAAGGTGTGGGAGGACGAGAAGGCATTTGCTGCTCCAAATGACTACAGCAAGCCGAAATATTATGCACTTGTCGAATTTCCCTATCCCTCCGGCCAGGGTCTGCATGTAGGACATCCGAGACCTTATACGGCTCTGGATATCGTAGCCCGCAAGCGCAGAATGCAGGGATACAATGTGCTTTATCCCATGGGCTGGGATGCATTTGGACTGCCCACGGAAAATTATGCGATCAAGAACAAGATTCATCCCCGTATCGTGACAGAGAACAATGTCAAGCGCTTCAAGGCGCAGCTCCAGTCACTGGGATATTCCTTCGATTGGGATCGTGAGATCAATACGACAGATCCCAATTATTATAAATGGACACAGTGGATCTTCCTCAAGCTGTTCAAGGCTGGTTTAGCTTACAAAAAGGAGATGCCCATCAACTGGTGTACTTCCTGCAAGGTCGGTCTGGCAAATGAGGAAGTAGTCAACGGTGTGTGTGAGCGCTGTGGCTCTGAGGTTGTCCGCAAGGTCAAGAGCGAGTGGATGTTAAAGATCACCGACTATGCAGACAAGCTGATTGAAGGTTTGAATGATGTGGATTATATTGAGCGTGTCAAGATTCAGCAGAAGAACTGGATCGGACGTTCCACCGGTGCTGAGGTTGATTTTGCTATTAAGGGCAAGGAAGAAAAGCTTCGCATCTATACGACACGCTGCGATACATTATTCGGTGTGACCTATATGGTTGTTTCTCCGGAGCATCCCTATCTGGATCAGTTTAAGGATGAGATCAAAAACTGGGATGAGATCGAGGCTTACCGTGAGCAGGCTTCAAAAAAATCTGATTTCGAGCGTGCAGAGCTGGCAAAGGACAAGACCGGTGTGGCCATCGACGGACTGACAGCCATCAATCCGGTGAACGGCGCAGAGGTTCCCATCTGGGTATCTGACTACGTATTGATGAGCTATGGTACCGGTGCCATCATGGCAGTTCCTGCCCATGACGAGCGTGACTGGGAGTTTGCCAAGAAATTCAACCTTCCGATTATTCAGGTCGTTGCGAAAAACGGCGAGGAAGTAGATGTCAATGAGGCTGCATTTACGGACGTAGCCACCGGCGTGCTGATCAATTCCGACTTTATCAATGGCCTGGAGGTCAAGGATGCAAAGGAAAAGATGATTGCTTTCCTGGAGGAAAAAGGCATCGGTACGGCAAAGACCAACTACAAGCTGCGTGACTGGGTATTCTCACGCCAGCGTTACTGGGGCGAGCCCATTCCCATCGTTTTCTGTGAGAAGTGCGGTTATGTGCCCATCGATGAGAGCGAGCTGCCGCTGCTTTTGCCGGAGGTAGAGAGCTATATGCCCACAGACAATGGAGAGTCACCCCTTGCAGCCATGACCGACTGGGTCAATACTACATGTCCGTGCTGCGGTGGCCCGGCAAAGCGTGAGACTGATACCATGCCCCAGTGGGCAGGATCTTCCTGGTATTTCCTTCGTTATACAGATCCTACCAATGATAAGGCACTGGCCAGCCCGGAAGCATTGAAATACTGGCTGCCGGTAGACTGGTACAACGGTGGCATGGAGCATACGACCCTGCATTTGCTCTATTCCCGTTTCTGGCATAAGTTTTTATATGATGAGGGTGTGGTTCCGACCCCCGAACCTTACCAGAAGCGTACATCCCACGGTATGATTCTCGGCGAAAACGGCGAGAAGATGAGTAAATCCCGTGGCAATGTGGTGAATCCGGACGATATTGTCAATGAATACGGCGCAGATACATTGCGTACCTATGAGATGTTTATCGGAGCCTTCGATCTGGCTGCTTCCTGGTCTGAGGATGGTGTCAAGGGCTGCCGTCGTTTCCTTGAGCGTGTATGGAAGCTGCAGGATCTGATGACAGACGAGGAAGGTTACTCTAAAGATCTAGAGACAAAGATGCATCAGACCATCAAAAAGGTCAGCAGCGATTTCGAGAATCTGAAATACAACACGGCGATTGCCGCAATGATGGCACTGATCAATGATTTCTATAAAAAGAATGCCATCACAAAGGGCGAGTTTAAGACACTCATTACTTTGCTGAACCCCGTTGCACCCCATATTACAGAGGAGCTGTGGGAGAGCGCAGGCTTTGAGGGCAGAGTATACCAGACCGCATGGCCCACCTACGATGAGGCAAAGACTGTAGAAGCCAGTGTAGAGATCGCACTTCAGATCAACGGAAAGATCCGCGGCACCTTAATGATCGACAAGGATGCCGCCAAGGATGATGTCATCGCACAGGCAAAAGACGCATTGGCAGATAAGCTGACCGGAAACATCGTCAAAGAGATATATGTTCCCGGACGTATCGTCAACATTGTAATGAAATAGACTTACGCAAGGAGGAAACAAGCATGGGAATGACAATGACGCAGAAGATTCTTGCAGCACATGCGGGATTAGATAGCGTAGTAGCCGGACAGCTGATCGAGGCAGATCTGGATCTTGTACTTGGAAATGATATCACTTCCCCGGTTGCCATTCATGAGATTGAGAAAATGAACGTGGAAGGCGTATTCCACAAGGATAAGATCGCCCTTGTCATGGATCATTTTGTACCGAATAAGGATATCAAGTCTGCAGAGCACTGCAAATGTGTGCGGGAGTTCGCCTGCAAAAATGAGATCACCAATTATTTTGATGTAGGAGAGATGGGTATAGAGCATGCACTGCTTCCGGAAAAAGGACTGACAGTAGCCGGAGATGTGATCATCGGCGCCGATTCCCATACCTGTACTTACGGTGCCCTGGGTGCATTTTCCACCGGTGTGGGAAGTACCGATATGGCGGCAGGCATGGCCACCGGACGGGCATGGTTTAAAGTACCTTCAGCTATCAAGGTTGTGATCACCGGTAAAAAACAAAAGTATGTCAGCGGCAAGGATGTGATTTTACATCTGATCGGAGAGATCGGCGTGGATGGCGCACTGTATCAGTCCTTAGAGTTTGTGGGGGACGGCATCGCAGAGCTTTCCATGGATGATCGTTTTACCATCGCAAATATGGCCATCGAGGCTGGTGCCAAAAATGGTATTTTCCCTGTGGATGGGCTGGCAGAAGCTTATATGAAGGAGCATTCAAAGAGACCTTACAAGATCTACGAAGCAGATGCGGATGCAGAGTATGTCCGCGAGGTAGTGATTGATCTGAATACATTGGAGCCGACGGTTGCATTCCCCCATTTGCCGGAAAATACAAAGACCATCGGCCAAGTCGGCGATATCACCATCGATCAGGTTGTCATCGGTTCCTGCACCAACGGCCGTCTGGAGGATCTGGCAGTTGCAGCAGAGATCTTAAAGGGCAAAAAGGTGAAGAAGGGACTGCGTGTCATCGTGATTCCTGCGACCCAGCAGATTTATCTGGATGCGATGGAGGCAGGATACCTTCGTACCTTTATCGAGGCAGGTGCCATCGTCAGCACACCGACCTGTGGTCCTTGTCTTGGCGGATACATGGGTATCCTGGCAGAGGGAGAGCGCTGCGTCTCCACAACCAACCGCAATTTTGTCGGACGTATGGGACATGTAAACAGTGAGATCTATCTTGCCAGCCCTGCAGTCGCAGCAGCCAGCGCGCTGACCGGAAAGATTTCAGATCCGAGAGCATAGGAGGGACAGACAGTTGAAAGCACATGGACATGTATTTAAATATGGGGATAATGTGGATACGGATGTCATCATCCCTGCAAGATATCTGAATTCCTCCGATCCGAAGGAATTAGCGACCCATTGCATGGAGGATATTGACAAGGAATTTGTAAACAAGGTGCAGCAGGGTGATATTATCGTAGCAGATAAGAATTTCGGCTGCGGTTCATCCAGAGAGCATGCCCCCATCGCCATCAAGGCGGCAGGCGTGAGCTGCGTCATCGCAGAGACCTTTGCACGTATTTTCTACCGCAATGCCATCAATATCGGACTGCCCATCATCGAGTGCCCTGAGGCGGCTGCCGGAATCTCTGCAGGTGATGAGGTAGAAGTAGATTTTGACAGCGGAATCATCACAAATAAGACAAAGGGTACCACCTTTAAAGGACAGCCCTTCCCGGAGTTCATGCAGCGGATTATCAAGGCTGAGGGACTGGTCAATTATATCAACGGAAAGTAAAACACACTAGAATAGAAAGATAAGGGTGAGCATATGGCAATCTATTATTCAAGCACACGAAATGCAAATGAGAAGGTGAGCGCTTCACAGGCGATCCTGAAGGGTCTGGCAGATGATGGAGGCCTGTTTGTACCCAGCGAGATTCCCTCCCTTGCAGTCAGCTTAAAGGAGCTTTCACATATGACCTATCAGCAGACTGCTTATGAGGTGCTGAAGCTTTTTCTGACAGATTATACCGAAGAAGAATTAAAGCATTGCATTGACTGTGCTTATGACAGCAAATTTGATACGCAGGAGATCGCTCCGTTAGTAGAAGCAGATGGTGCATATTATCTGGAGCTGTTCCATGGTTCTACCATTGCATTTAAGGATATGGCATTATCCATCCTGCCCCATTTGCTCATCACAGCTGCCCGTAAAAATCATGTAAAAAATGATATTGTGATTCTGACAGCCACCTCCGGAGATACCGGAAAAGCGGCTCTTGCAGGTTTTGCAGATGTCAAGGGAACCAAGATCGTTGTATTTTATCCGAAGAACGGTGTCAGCCCCATTCAGGAAAAGCAGATGGTGACCCAAAAAGGCGACAATACTTTTGTTGTGGGTATCAAGGGCAATTTTGACCAGGCTCAGACCGGCGTGAAACAGATGTTTAATGACCGCGCTTTTGGGGAACTGATGGATGCCCATGGCTATCAGTTCTCTTCAGCGAACTCCATCAATATTGGACGCCTGGTTCCCCAGATTGCTTATTATGTTTATGCATATGCAAAATTATTAAAGGAAAATGTGATTGCTGAGGGTGAGAAGATCAATGTGGTCGTACCCACCGGCAATTTCGGCAATATTTTAGCAGCTTACTATGCAAAGCATATGGGGCTTCCCATTGACCGTCTGATCTGTGCTTCCAATGAAAATAAGGTGCTGTACGATTTCTTTGAGACAGGTACTTATGATAAGAATCGTGAATTTATGCTGACCAGTTCACCCTCCATGGATATTCTGATCTCCAGCAATCTTGAGCGGTTGATCTATCATATCGCAGGAAATGACGCAGAGACCAATGCAAAGCTTATGCAGTCTCTGACCAAGGATGGTGTCTATGCCATCACACCGGCGATGCGTGAACAGCTGAAGGATTTTGTCGGCGGCTATGCCACAGAAGAAGAGACTGCTGCAGCGATCCGGGATCTCTATGAAAAGACCGGGTATGTCATCGATACTCATACAGCTGTCGCATCCAGTGTTTACAAAAAATACAAGAGTACCCATGCAGATGACACAAAGACAGTGATTGCCAGCACGGCTTCACCCTTTAAGTTTACACGCTCCGTCATGCATGCCATTGATGCAAAATATGACGCCATGAGTGATTTTGAGCTGGTGGACCAGCTGAGCAAAATCGGAAATGTAGCGGTTCCCAGAGCCATTGAGGAGATCCGCAGTGCACCGGTGCTTCATGATCATGTCTGTGAAGTAGAGCAGATGCCGGAAGCAGTCAAGAGCTTTTTAGGAATTCACTAGTAAAATAGGTAAAATTATGCGATAATCAAAAGGTAGCGATTTGAAAACATCGAGTCGTTGCCTTTTTTATCATATGAGTCGAAAGGAATTGCAGAGATGGCGATTGAGCTTTTGAATCAGGTTACATGTGAGACGTGGCTCCAATGCCTGCCACAGGAGCTGTATGTAGAGCTGGTGCGTGGGGAAGATGAGGTACATGCAATCGGAGCCATGGAGGAGGAGCAGCCGGTGGCAGCTGCCTGCTACGAAGAAGGGGAGCATGGACTGGCGCTGCGCAGTATCTATGTACTGCCGGACCATCGAAGAAAAGGATATGGACGACAGCTGTTAGATTATATCAGTGCTCAGGCAAGAGCAGAGAACTTGTCTTTGTCCGTATGCTTTGAGTGGGACGAAGAGATTGACATAGCCACGCTGCTTCCTTTCCTTAGAGCCGGCGGATTCCAGATCGAGCTGTTTGAACTGCCCCTTGGCGTGACAGACCCGGAAACGGTACGTATGTCTTTAGAGGAGTGGGGCGCATATAAGAGAACGGGCGGATTGCGCGAGGTGGCTGAGCTACCCAGGCGGGAACGGCAGATGCTTAATTCCTGGCTGATTGATCAGACCGGGGAGCATCTGAGCAATTACCTGGGACCTGACGCTTCCGGAATCGTAGCGATACAGGATATGGAGCTTTACGGAGCAGTCTTTTTTAGCTTTTATCCTAGCCACGTGAGATTGGATTATTGCTGGGTGGAACATGCCCACAAGATGCTGTTTTTACCCATGCTGGCGGCTGCGCTGGATGTATTGGACAGGCGCATGGCCGGTGATGGTGCGTCCGGGAATAGGTCATCTGATGAAAAAATAGAGATGATTCTATCCACAGAACAGGCTATTCAGATCTATACGCGGCTTTTGGATTGCGATATGGAGCAGATTATTTTATGTATGGGAAAATTGGAGGAAAAAGCGTATGTGTGATATGGCAGATCAGGAGCAGTTAAGACGTCAAAATCATCTTCAGATCGAGGAAGAGGAGGAAGAGCTGCAGCAACAGCAGGCGATGCAGCAGCTGCAGGAGCAGCCACAAAACCTTCAGCAGCAGAGACAGGATCCCAGAGCTGTCTACAGAGAACGTACAGAGCATATGCAGGAGCATGCAAGAGGTGGCAGAACCGGCTTTAAGGCGCGTTTTTCAAGAACCAGAAGACCGCTGGAGCAGGTCCCGCCGCAGCCGCCTGCTTTTCAAACCATCAACCGTACGAGAGAGGAAGCAATCCATACCTTTTCTGATCAGCAAAGCAATCTTTCCAGAGAGGTGCTGGCGGATCGGGTCAGTCAGCTTCGTGACGCAGGCCTTGACGAGATCGCGGAGGCGGTGAACCTTTATGTACAGGGGACCCGTTATAAGGTGGGCTATACCCAGGAGCGCAAGCGGCTGATGAAAGCCATGAAGCTGGTGAATGATTTCGTTAAAAAGGCCGGACTGAGTCAGGAGCAGAGAGAGATCTTAAGCCGGGTCAAGGCTTACTTTGATACCATGACGGATGGCACGCTGGAGGTGCCGCGTGATGCAGAGATTTTGGATTTTAGTAAAGAAAGACCAAAGGAGACTGGCGGATCAGGCAGGGGCTCCTCCAGAAATACGGCGATTCGTACCTTTAGTGGGTGGAAGGATCAGTCCGATGTGCCTCTTTTTTCCCATGAACCGGTGGTCAATGATTTGAAGCAGCGTCTGGTATCCAACTGTTATATGATGGCCAGTGTTGGCGGCCTGGTAGAGTGCGATCCGGCACTCATCAAGCAATGCATCAAGGATAACGGTGATGGCACCGTGACCGTGCGTCTGTTTGAACGCAGGGCTGTACCGAAACAGAAGCCGCAGCAGGAAGAAAAAAAAGATGACGCCGCAGGTGAAGACCTGGATGATTTTGATGTTGTTGAGGTAGATGAGGTTGAAAAGACGGAGCTGGTTCCCATCTATGTTCGTGTAAAAAAAGAGGTTCCCCGTGTGATGGGAGGCGTGGATGCCTTGTCTGCCGGTGCTCTGTGGATGCAGATGATCGAAAAGGCATGTGCCCATGTGGGCAGACATGGACGCACCGGTTATCAGTCCCTGTGGTACGGAGAGGGCAGCGAGTTCCTGGAACGCCTCCTTGGTATCAGCGGAGAGACCGATGCCATGTTGAACTTCCTGAGTGAAGAGGACAAGCAGCAACTGATCGACAGCGATGAATTGTTTGAAAATATCTGTCATGCGAGAGAAAACCATGTAGTATATAATGCGGGCAGCGGCCAGGAAGGAGCAGACGGACTCAATTCCGGTCATGCTTATACGGTCATGGGTGGTACGGTACGGAATGGCCAGCGCCTGGTATTGCTGCGCAATCCATACAGCATGCATTCCCTGCAATACAATAAAAATGGAAGCAGAAGCATGAGCGATTCCATGCTTTCCACTTCTTCGGATGAAACCTATGGACAGTTTTATATGAAATTCGAAGATTTTATCCACGATTTTGGCAGGATCACACATACGAACTTAAACAAGTATGAACAAAATTGAACTAAAAAATATAGTTGGAAATGAGGGTATGATATGAGTTCTGATTCTTTTATGGTACTATTTGATTTTGTAATATTTTTTTACGGTCTGTATATGATCTACAGCGCTTATCAGATGAAACGCAGCGGCCAGCCTTCCAACCTGATCATCAACCCCACAGAGCTGGTGGGGGCAAAGGATATGAAGGGCTTTTGTCAGGCCATGTATAAGCCGCTGATTCTCTTTGGAATTCTTGCCGTGGCCTACGGTGTGGTTGGCTACCTGAATGACAAATATTGGAATTATTCCATCATCAATTTTATTTCTGTGGCAGTTTTTTTGGCACTGTGTGTCTGGTTCCTTCGCATGGTCAAAAAATACAAATCGAAATACATTAAATAAGAATTTTCGTAACTGTTCAGCACAGGCTGAAGCACTTGCTGCTGAAGCCGTACAAAAACG
>CAVITM010000095.1:0-8880 GCA_963645455.1 Moraxellaceae bacterium
GTTTTTCACTATATATGGTGGTTTATTTCTCAAGGCTCTTCATCGTCGGGAACAGCAGTACATCTCTAATTGCCTGGCTGTCAGTCAGCAGCATCACCAGACGGTCGATGCCGTAACCGATACCACCTGTAGGCGGCATGCCGATCTCCAGTGCGTTCAGGAAATCTTCGTCTGTGTGGTTTGCCTCTTCGTCTCCTGCCTCGAAGGCGGCATCCTGTGCAGCGAAACGCTCGCGCTGATCGATGGGATCGTTCAGCTCAGAATATGCGTTGCACATCTCCCATGTGTTGATGAAAAGTTCAAAACGCTCAACCTTGGTGGGATCTGACGGTTTCTTTTTGGTCAGCGGAGAGATCTCGATGGGATGATCCATGATAAAGGTGGGCTGAATCAGATTCTTCTCACAATATTCTTCGAAGAAAAGATTGATAATGTCACCCTTTGTATGGCGATCCTCATATTCAATATGATGCTCGTCTGCCAGCTTCTTTGCCTCTGCGTCATCCGCAACTGCATCAAAATCAATGCCCGCGTATTTTTTAATCGCATCGTTCATGGTCATGCGCGCGAAAGGCTTGCCCAGATCGATCTCGATGCCGTTGTAGCTAATCTTTGTTGTGCCGCATACCTTTTCTGCCAGATAGCGGAACATGCTCTCGGTCAGCTCCATCATGCCATTGTAATCGGTGTATGCCTGATACAGCTCCATCAGGGTAAACTCCGGATTGTGACGGGTGTCCACACCCTCGTTACGGAATACACGGCCGATCTCGTAGACACGCTCCAAGCCACCGACGATCAGTCTCTTTAAATACAGCTCCAGGGATATACGCAGCTTTACGTCCTCGTTCAGTGCATTGTAATGTGTATCAAAAGGTCTCGCAGCTGCTCCGCCTGCGTTGGATACGAGCATGGGAGTCTCTACTTCCATGAAATCCCGTCCGTCCAGGAAATTACGGATCTCCTTGATAATGCGGGAACGCTTGATAAATACTTCCTTGCTGTCCTGATTCATGATCAGATCCACATATCTCTGGCGATAACGGGTATCGGTATCTGTCAATCCATGGAATTTTTCCGGAAGGATCTGCAGGGATTTGGTGAGGAGGGTCATCTCTTTCGCATGGATGGAAATCTCTCCGGTCTTGGTACGGAAGGCATAGCCCTTGACACCGTAGATATCACCGATATCGGACTTTTTGAAATCCGCATAAGACTCCTCGCCGATGGCATCACGTGCCACATAGACCTGTATATTTCCCTTTAAGTCCTGAATGTTGCAAAAGCTGGCCTTACCCATCACACGCTTGAACATCATACGCCCTGCGATGCTGACATCGATGGGTGACGCATCCATAATTGCCCGGCGCTCGTTATAATCATTATTTATAACTTCTTTTTTCTGCTCATCGTCCAGACCTTCTACGTCCGGTGCAGGTCTGCCTGCAAGAAGCTCCTGCTCATGTGCGGTATAGAGCTCCTTGACATCTGTGCTGTGGTGGGTCTGATCATATTTTGTGATAATAAAAGGATCCTTGCCCGCATCCTGAAGCTCCTTAAATTTCTCGCGGCGTACCTTTAACAGCTGGTTGATGTCCTGTGTAGCGCCGCCCTGCTGATTCTTCTGTGCCATGTTGTCCTCCGATGTATGATTAATTGGATCTCTGAATCTCTAATACCTTGTAGGCAAGCTCCCCGACCGGTGCCTCAACCTTTACGATATCTCCGACTGAAGCTCCTAAAAGTGCATGTCCCAGAGGAGATTCGTTTGAAATCTTGCCCTTTAAGCTGTTTGCCTCTGTGGAACCTACGATCTTGTACTCTAACTCCTCGTCAAACTCTGTATCCAGGATACGTACCTTACAGCCGACACTGATCTTGTCCAGATCCACCTCTTCCTCTACAACTACTTCTGCATTTTTGAGGATCGCCTCGATCTCCTCGATTCGCGCCTCGATGTCACGCTGCTCGTCCTTTGCCGCATCATATTCAGCATTCTCTGATAAATCGCCCTGCTCACGTGCCTCTTTGATCTTCTGCGCGATCTCACGACGCTTGACAACCTTTAAATCCTGCAGCTCCTGCTCTAACTTCTGTAAGCCCTCGTAAGTTAAGATGTTTTTCTTTGCCATTTTTTACGTGCTACCTTTCTGTATTTTAAATAAAAAAAAGCCCATTTAACCCATGTATTATATATGAAAGTCCCTACGCTGTCAAGAATTGTGCGCAAACGCCTCCATCACCTGTTCCAGCTGTTCATAACTTTCCACTTCGCTGAGGGCGCGCCGGACATGGCTGGCGCCATGGTACCCGACAGTGTACCACGCCGCATGTTTGCGCATCTCCCGAATGCCCACATATTCTCCTTTAAATTCGATCTGCATCCGTGCGTGGCGCAGCAGCATATCGGCCATCTCCTGTATGGATGGCCGATCCAGCGGTTCTCCCGTCTCCCACTCATGCAAAATCTGTGCAAAAATCCACGGATTTCCCTGAGCGCCCCGGGCGATCATATAACCGTCGCATCCGGTCTCTTTTCTCATACGGATGGCATCGGCCGCAGTTAAAATATCTCCGTTTCCGATCACGGGGATGTGTATCGTCTCCTTGACCTTACGGATTACAGACCAGTCTGCCTGTCCGGAATAATACTGCTCTCTCGTCCGTCCATGCACAGTCACTGCTGCCGCTCCGGATTCCTGGGCAATATGTGCCAGCTCCGGTGCATTTATATGTGCATCGTCAAAACCTTTCCGGATCTTTACAGTAACCGGACGGCTGGTGGCCTTCGCCATCGCCTCTATGATCTGGCCGGCCAGCAGCGGCTGCTTCATCAGCGCAGAGCCCTCGCCGTTATTCACAACCTTTGGCACCGGGCAGCCCATATTGATGTCCAGGATGTCAAAAGGCACTCCCTCATCCTCCAGCCGTTTTGCAATATCTCCCATAATCTGGGGATCCGAGCCGAATAGCTGCAGGGATACCGGATGCTCCCGCTCATCGATGGCCAGCATCGCCTTTGTTTTTTTATTGTTGTATAAAATCGCCTTGGCACTGACCATCTCCATGCACAGCAGCCCCGCGCCCTGTTCTGCGCACAACAGACGAAACGGCAGGTCGCATACGCCTGCCATAGGTCCTAATACCAGATTATTTTTACATGTGACATCCCCGATCTGAAGTGTCTGCAATGTGGTTACCTCTTTTGCTTGTCGTAAATCAGACGCATGCCATCCAGCGTCAGATTCGCATCATAAATATCAATGGCCGTCGTCTCAGCTGCAATCATCGCACCCAGTCCGCCTGTCGCTACAACCTTCAGATCATCAAAGCCGGATTCTTCCCGCACTTTTTTGATAATATACTCGGTCTGTCCGATTTGTCCGTACACAAGTCCTGCCTGCATACTGCTGATGGTCTCCTTTGCCAAAATGCTCTTTGGCTTTTTGATCTCAATCTCCGGGAGCTTTGCCGCATCCTGCCACAAGGCTTTGGCAGATGTCCGGATACCGGGAGCCGTGATTCCACTGACAAACTGACCCTTTTCATCCACCAGATCATAGGTGGTCGCAGTGCCGAAATCCAGCACCAGAACCGGTCCGCCATACTTTTCATAGGCTGCAACCGCATCGGTGATCCGGTCTGCGCCAATCTGTGCCGGATGATCCGTAATGATACGGATCCCTGTCTTTACGCCCGGCTCTACGATCAGCGGCTCTACATGCAGATATTTGTACAATCCGTTGCGCAGCGAATACATAATCGCAGGCACTACGGATGATATGATTGCCGCATGAATCTGTCCCGGATCAATATCATTGTCCCGCATAAGATTTTTTAATAAAATTCCATATTCATCGGATGTACGCGGCAGCTTGGTCGTAATACGCAGCGTGCGCAGCAGCTTTTCGCCATCGAATACACCCACCGTGATATTTGTATTTCCTACATCTAATGCCAACAGCATCGCTATTCCTCCATTTCATCGCCCAGAAAAAATACCCGAAAGTACAATTCCAACGCTTCCAGCAGCTCTCTTTTTGTTTGCTGCAGCTGCTTGATCTTGAGCACACTGCCGATCTCATCGTAGAGCAGATCGCCGTCCTTTGCCTGGGTGCGGAATTCCAGATTGCCCTCTGCATCATATACAAGCTGTAAAATTCCGCCAATATCCTCCGTATAGAGCACACACATGATCTTCAGTTCGTCTCGCACGCTCTCCGGCAAGCCCTCAAAATTTTCATTTAAATAATATTTTTTTGTATATGCACTGGATGCGCATAAAACGATCTCATCTGCATCAAACATATCCGTATACTCCTCTCACAGACACTTCCCCGGAATCCACCAGTTTTCTGCCCTCCGGCGTGTCCACTTCCAGCGCTCCCTGGGGAGAAATACCTTCTGCTATCCCCTCGTATTCTCCCTTCGGATCAAGAATCCGTACCTTCCGTCCGCGGTTGACCAGCCAGCCATTGTAGATATCCTTCAGTCCGCTCATATCCTGTGTCTGCATAAAAAGCTCATAAAAATGCTCAAATTGCTCACAGACTGCCTCCACCAGAATCGCACGGCGAAACCGCCGGCCGCCGGAGGCCAGATACAGGCTGGTAGCCCGGTCTGACAGTTCTTCCGGAAACTGCTCATTGTGGACATTGATGCCTATCCCGACAACGATATGGTTGATATAATCGATCTGGGTGCTCATCTCCGTGAGAATGCCGCATACCTTTTTTCCGTCAATCACAATATCATTGGGCCATTTAATCTGGGCCTGCAGCCCCGTCTGCTCACGAATGGCGCCTGCAACAGCCAGTGCTGCAACCAGTGTGAGCTGTGGCGCATGGGAAGGTGCAAGCTCTGACGGTTTCAAAACAATGCTCATGGCAATGGCGATGCCTGCCGGCACCATCCAGGAGCGTCCGCGTCTGCCCTTGCCGCTGTCCTGACGGTCTGCCACCAGAAGCGTTCCGTGGGGTGCGCCTTCCTCTGCCATCTGCATCGCCGTCGTATTCGTCGAACCGATCACATCAAAGCATTCCAGCTGGCTTCCGATCCATGCGGTTTTCCGGATACTCTCCAATTCATTTTTATTTAACGAATCCGGTGCGCTGCGGATACAGTAGCCCTTATTCGGAATAGAATCAATCTCATAGCCCATCTCCCGGAGCTGATTGACTGCCTTCCATACCGCCGTCCGCGACACACCCAGCTGCTCACACAGCTGCTGCCCGGATACATAATCCTCACTCTCACGCAATGCCTGCAGGATTTTTGTCTTCACCTGTTCTCTCCCTTAACGCGGCATCGTTGCATACATGATGGCCTTGATCGTATGCATCCGGTTCTCTGCTTCATCGAATACAACAGACTGCTCACTCTCAAAGACCTCGTCTGTAACCTCAAGCTCGCAAAGTCCGTACTTTTCATATACCTCCCGGCCGATGGTGGTCTTTAAATCGTGGAATGCCGGCAGACAATGCATAAAAATCGCATCCTTTTTTGCATTGGCCATAGCTGCCGCATTGACCTGATACGGGAGAAGCTCATCGATCCGCTCCTTCCATACCTCCGCAGGCTCTCCCATGGAAACCCACACATCGGTATAAATGACATCCGCATCCCGGGTTGCGTCCTCAACATCCTCGGTCAGTGTGATGGTAGCTCCGGTCTTTTTAGCGATCTCCTCACAGATACCTACCAGCTTTTTATCCGGGAAATAATTTCTCGAGGTGCAAGCCACAAAATCCATACCAAGTTTTGCGCAGGTCACCATCAGTGAATTGCCCATATTGTAACGGGCATCGCCCATATAGACAAATTTTACATCCCGCAGATGTCCGATATGCTCCTTAATCGTCAGCATATCTGCGATCATCTGTGTCGGATGGAATTCGTTGGTCAAGCCATTCCACACCGGAACCTCCGCATAACGCGCCAGTTCCTCCACAATATCCTGCCCGAAGCCACGGTATTCAATTCCGTCAAACATCCGGCCCAGCACCCGTGCAGTATCTGCAATGCTCTCCTTTTTGCCAATCTGGGAGCCGCTGGGATCAAGGTATGTCACCTGCATTCCCAGATCATGTGCTGCCACCTCAAAAGAGCAGCGGGTTCTCGTACTGGTTTTTTCAAAAATCAGTGCGATATTTTTTCCACGCAGCTCATCGTGGGGAATTCCCTGTTTTTTCTTTTCTTTTAATTCTGCGGCCAGATCAATCAGATACAAAATCTCCTCCGGCGTGTAATCTAACAGCTTTAAAAAATCTCTGCCCTGCAAATTCATATACATTTCCTCCTTGTCGTCAATCATAAAACGGGCTACCGCTTCGGCAGCCCGTTCCTACTCATGTATCACTTTTATCTATATCTATTTTTCAGCCGCAACTTCTACGATAGACTTTGCCAGACCTGCCACGCTCTGAATCTCAGACGGGATAATGATCTTGGTCGCCTTGCCGTCTGCTGCCTTTGCAAATGCTTCAAGGCTCTTGAGCTGAAGAACACTGGCATCCGGCTGTGCCTCCTTTAAGAATCTCAGACCGTCTGCATTCGCCTGCTGAATCTTCAAGATCGCCTCTGCCTGGCCTTCTGCCTCGCGAACTGTAGCCTCTTTACGCGCCTCTGCACGAAGGATCGCTGCCTGCTTCTCAGCCTCTGCATCCAGGATCGCTGACTCTTTTTTACCTTCGGCCACAAGAATCGTAGATTTCTTCTCGCCCTCTGCACGAAGGATAGCCTCACGGCGCTCACGCTCAGCCTTCATCTGCTTTTCCATGGCATCCTGAATCGCCTGGGGCGGAATGATGTTCTTGAGCTCCACACGATTGACCTTGATACCCCAAGGGTCTGTGGCCACGTCTAAGGATGCACGCATCTTTGTATTGATGGTCTCACGGGAAGTAAGCGTCTCATCCAGCTCGAGATCACCGATAATATTACGCAGCGTCGTCGCAGTCAGATTCTCGATAGCCATGATCGGATTCTCTACACCGTATGCAAACAGCTTCGGGTCTGTGATCTGGAAATAAACGACCGTATCGATCTGCATCGTTACGTTATCCTTTGTGATCACCGGCTGAGGCGGGAAGTCTACCACCTGCTCCTTTAAGTTGACACGCTTTGCAATGCGATCAATAAAGGGCACCTTGAAATGAAGTCCCACACTCCATGTATCTAAATAACCACCCAGACGTTCTACAACCACCGCATGTGCCTGCGGAACGATCTTGATGCAGGAAACAACGATCAGCAGCACAAGCAGCAATAAAATAATAATCGGTATAATAGCTCCCATCACACACCTCCTGTGAAAATGAACGTTTCTGGAAGCATTATAACAAAGAAAGATGAGAAAAACAACCGCCTGCAGCCGTTTTTCTCATCCTGTCTGTTAATAGAATACGTGATTGCCGATCACTACGCCGGCCCGTCCGTTTGCACGGTGGAAGAAGAGCTTGCCGCCGGTGGGATCGCTTCCGGCCAGTGCATCTGCCGCTGCCTGTCTGCAGGAGCTGGAAATGCTGCCGCTTGCCAGGACTCTGGCCAGGGCTCCGTTGCTTGCCGGTCCGAACTGTCCTCTCTGATAGATTACACCAGAGATAGAATTTGCAAAGCTGGAGCTGTGAACACGATTGAGCACCACCGCACCGACTGCCACCTTTCCTTCATAGCACTCGCTGCCTGCCTCACAGTAAATGATGGCTGCCAAAAGTGTTACATCACTGGAAGATGCGCTTGTCGCTGCATTTTGAGTCGCAGATTCTTTTTTTGCCTGCTGCGCCTCCAGCTCTTTCATAGATACTGCATCTGTGGTACCCAGCTTTACCTTGACATAATCAGCTGATACATAGCCGTCTCCTGCTTTGACTGAAACTGCTACCCAGCCATCTACCACCTTTGCATCCTTGTCAAACAGCAGGCGGTCGCCTTTATCTGCCACTGAAAGTACCTTTGCCTTCTTGTTGGCTTTATTTCGGATACGCAGTCCGTCTGTCTGCACGTATGCATAGGTTTTGCAGACTTTCTTTGCATTCTTGTAAGCATCCATGCCAAACAGCAGATATTCTGTTTTTACATAACCCTTGACATCGCCGGATTTGATCTTGGTCCATTTCTTTCCCTGCTTGATCACAGTCGCAACGGATGTGGGATACATTTTTCCTACAAGCTTGGCATTTGCATTTCCCTTTGCACGAACGCTTAGGGAATCATCAACATCCGCCATGACCTTATCCTGCCACTCCTCCATGAGCTCACTTTGCTCATCCGATTCGATGGCCGCACCACTGGCCTCTACTGCTGCTCCGCTGACTTCCTCTGTGCTGGCCTCAACTGCTGCTCCACTCACTTCAGCTGCAGCCTCACTTCGGGAAGCTACCGTAACGATCTGCGTCTCTGTCTTTTCTACTGCTACATCTGCAAGCAGTAGCTGATCAAGTGCTGCGTTTTCTGTCTGTGCCAGGCTGGCAACGATACCTGCCTGTCCATTCTGTGCCACCTGTACATTCTTTGCCTCGCTGATCTGCGGAGTACTCTGAATCAACGACGAGACCATCATTACCGCTGTCAGCAGCATCACGAGGATGCCCTGCATTCCTTTATTATACCGTTTCATAAAAAATAACCTCCATGGGAGCGTGTATTCCGGCTGTGTGAAGCCGGGCTGTATGTTTCAATTCCTGTAAATCTCTGTGTTTGTAACTTTTTTGTGCACATTTAATGCGCAAATGTTAAGATTGTTACAAATTTGTTACGATGCATTATAGCAAAGGATTTCAATTTTGTCAAATTTTTGCTTCCGGGCGTCATAACAAGGGGGAAAATTTCGCGCTTGACTTTTCAGAAGTGATGGTTATGATAGGGGATAGACAGTAACTA
>CAVITM010000096.1:0-8744 GCA_963645455.1 Moraxellaceae bacterium
ACATTATTGACAGAACAAACACAAGGCTTGGCAAGGGACGCCCTTATGAATTGTGTATTATCGGTTACTGGGTATGTACGGTGCTGATGTTTTCCTGCCCGCCTGGTTGGGAATTGACGGTAAAATGCGCATGGATATTGATTATGTATGCGATGATCAATTCTATTTTTGGAACGTTACTTGGTTCCTCCATCGTTCCCTACAGTGTGCGTGCATTTAACAGTGAAAGAAAGTATGTTGCTTACGGAAGCTATGGTGGTCTGCTGTCTATGCTTGGAGCTATGATCATCAATATTGTATTTCCTATGATGATGGCAAATCTTGGAACATCTGATGGCGGATGGACAGAAATGGTTTTAATTTTTGCAGTTCCCTGTACCGTGATTGGTCTGCTCCGTTTCTTTTTCATTCCTGAGAAATATGATATTGATGCAAAAACAGACAAAATTATATTGAGAGACGTATGGGAATGCCTGAAATCCAACAAGCATATTTATCCTGTTGCCATCATGGTACTGATTTATAATCTTGTAGCAAATATGGGTGTTACTACATATTACTTTACTTATATTGTTGGGGATGTTGGAAAAATGGGAATGATTAGTGCGCTAGCAGTTCTGATGATTCCATTTCTTGCCCTGGCACCTCAGATTATGAAGAAAATTTCGGTAAAAAATCTTTGTTTTATTGGTTTTATTATGTGTATGTTTGGTTATACACTGAACTGGTTTGCAAAGGACAGTATTCCGTTGCTGCTTTTTGCCGGCGTATTTACAGGACTGGGTGTCCTTCCTGTCAATATGTTTAATACGCTGATGATCTATGATTGTGCCGATTTCAATGAGTGGCAGGACAGACCAAGAATGGAAGCGACCCTGGGTGTCATTCCGGGGCTGGGACAAAAAATTGGCAGTGCAGTAGGCGCATTCTTCATGGGCATCTTGTTAAATATGTCAGGATATATCAGCACTACCGGCAGTGAGGTGGTAACACAGCCGGATTCTGCCATTATCATGATCCGCCTCCTGATGAGTTTTGTTCCCGTAGCATTTTATGCGGTGGCCGCTATTGTATGCAAATGTTATAAGTTAGATGCATTGAAACCGCAGATGCGAAAAGAGATTGATGAAAAACGTGCAAAACGAGAAGCAGGTGGAGCAAATGTCTGAAAAAATAATTTGCAATCCCATGAATCTGGAATACCGCTATCAGAACCGGATTGAAGAAAAAAAACAAAGCCTTTCCAGGGAAGCGGCAGACCCGACGATGATTCTTTTTAAAGATACTTACCTGCTTTTTGCCTCCATGTCAGGTGGCTTCTGGTATTCGGATGATCTGGTAAGCTGGGAGTTTCATGCAACGCCCGAGCTTCCGATTTACGATTATGCTCCGGATGTGCGTCTGATTGGCGACCGGATCGTTTTTTCTGCAAGTTCTCAAGAAAAATGTCGTTTTTATACGAGTAAAGACCCGCTTAACGAGGCCTTTGTCCCTATGCCGAAAGCATTTCAATGGTGGGATCCTAACATTTTTCAGGATGATGACGGGAGAGTCTATTTCTATTGGGGATGTTCCACCAAACCAATTCACGGAGTAGAGGTAGATCCCAAAACGCTGCACCCCGTTGGAAAAAAAGTAGAGGTGATCAAAGGGACGCCAGAGGTTCATGGCTGGGAACGGAAAGGTGAAAATAATATTCCGGTAAAACCGGTTACTCATATGGAAAAAATGATGGAACTGGTTTTGGGCAAGGGACCCTTTATTGAGGGTTCCTATATGACCAAATATGCTGGCCGGTATTACCTTCAATATGCTGCACCCGGTACAGAATTTAATGTTTATGGGGATGGTGTATATGTAAGCGATAAGCCGCTTGGACCATTTCATTATCAGAGACATAATCCTTTTTCTTCTGTCCCGGGAGGATTTATAAGGGCTGCCGGACATGGAAGTACGTTTCAGGATAAAAAAGGGCAGTGGTGGCATGTTTCTACCATGCTGATCGGCGTAAATGAAAAATTCGAGCGGAGAATTGGTCTGTTTCCATGTGATTTTGATGAAGAAGGAACGCTTCATTGCGATCAGGAGCTGGCGGATTATCCTTTGGATATTGAAAAAAGAGAAAAAACGGGCTGGATGGTTCTGGATGGAAAAATGAGTGCTTCTTCCTATGAGGCGGGATATGAACCGGAAAAGGCTCATGAGGAAAATATAAAGACCTGGTGGGCTGCCCAGACAAACAGCGAAAAGGAATGGCTTCTTTTTGATCTTGAAAGTGAAAAAACAGTAAATGCCATTCAGATTAATTTTGCTGACCATAAACTCCAGGAGGAAGCGACGGATATGGTTAAGCTTCAGACTGGTTTTAGAAAGATTTACGTGGAACCACAGAATACCAGTTTTCTATTAGAGGGTTCCTTAGATGGAAAGTCTTGGAGCGTACTTATGGATCGGACAAAAGAACCGAGCGATTACTGTCATGATTTTTTCTGCCTGGAAACTTCTGAGAAGCTTCGTTATCTTCGCCTGAGTCATATGCAGATGCCATTTGGCGGGGCTCCGGCTGTTTCCGGACTTCGCGTGTTTGGAAATGGAGGAGGGGAACTTCCACAAAAAGTAACTGGCTTCACATCTTGCAGGAAAGGAGATCTTAACATCCTTCTGGACTGGGAAAAAGCGGAAGGGGCAGTACGCTATAATGTACGTTATGGACTTGCTCCTGACAGGCTTTATAACAGCTGGCAGACAGAAGAGAATCATCTTGATTTGAGTTTTATCACTGCGGGGGAAACTTATTACGCAGCAGTTGACAGTATCAATGAAAATGGAATTACAAAAGGTGACGAGGTGAAGCTTGGGTGAAAAAAACACGTAAATAGCGTTATCAGCCTGGAAAATTAGAGGCTGTTGTTTCAGATGGCAGCATGACAAGTACAGTACAAATTGAAATCAAAAAGGAAACAGAAGATGACAAGAGAGATTCAGAAAATAATCAGTGAAATGACTTTGGATGAAAAAGTGAGCCTTCTTTCAGGTGAGGATTTTTGGCATACAAAAGCGGTAAAGCGGCTTGGGATTCCATCTGCGATGATGTGTGACGGACCAAATGGATTAAGGAAACAGGACAGCGAGGCAGATCATCTTGGAATTAACCAGAGTATTAAAGCTGTCTGCTTCCCGACATCTTCTGCAATTGCAGCGTCCTTTGATCGGGAGATTGCCAGAAAAGTAGGTGAAACCATAGGTAATGAAGCAAAAGCAGAGAAAATATCCATGGTGTTAGGTCCTGGAGTAAATATCAAACGTTCGCCTCTTTGCGGCAGAAATTTTGAATATTATTCAGAAGATCCTCGTCTTTCTACAGAAATGGCTGCCAGTTATATTGAAGGACTTCAAAGCAATGGAGTATCCGCATGTGTGAAGCATTTTGCTGCCAATAATCAGGAAACCCGGCGCATGAACGGAAATTCTGTTATTGATGAAAGAACCCTGCATGAAATTTATCTTGCCAGTTTTGAGGGGGCAATCAAAAAGGCGAAGCCGGGAAGTGTAATGTGTGCCTATAATCAGTTAAATGGAAGCTACGGTGCGGAAAATGAAAAGTTGAACAAGGAGATCCTTCGTAAAAAATGGGGATTTGAGGGCTTTATGGTAACGGACTGGGGCGCAATTAAAGATCGCGTAAAAGGCGTAAAGGCAGGCATTGAACTGGAAATGCCGGGAAGTGCATCTGGCGTTGCAGGTAATCAGAAAGTGAAAGAAGCGGTAGAAAATGGCAGCCTTCCAGAAGAGACATTAAATAAAGCGGTAGAAAGACTTCTTACCTGGATTTTCCAAACGGCAAAGGCATTGGAAGAAAAGACAGAATTCCATCCGGAAGAAGATTATAAGACGGCGGTTGAAATCGAAGAAAACTGTGCAGTTCTTTTGAAAAACCAGTCAGTGCTGCCGTTGCAAAAAAGAACGAAAACAGCCTTTATTGGCGGATTTGTAAAAAAGCCTCGCTATCAGGGAAGCGGAAGCTCTCATATTAATTCCGCATATGTACCATCTCTTTTAGAACTGACAGAAAATCAGGATGAAATTTCCTATGCAGAAGGATTTAGCCTGAAAGACTATACAGTAAATGAAGCGTTGGAAGAAGAAGCAGTAAAACTGGCAGAGGAATGTGAAAATGTCGTAATCTTTGCCGGTCTTCCAGATCGGTTTGAAACAGAAGGAGTCGACAGAAAGCACCTGCAGCTTCCGGAAAACCAGAACCATCTGATTGCCAGAATTGCCCGGAACAATCAGAATGTCGTTGTAGTTCTTCATAATGGTGCACCGGTAGAAATGCCATGGATTGGTGAAGTTCCGGCTGTTCTGGAAATGTATCTTGGCGGAGATGGGGTAAGTGAAGCAACACTCTCTATTTTATATGGCGATACCAATCCATCCGGAAAGCTTGCTGAAACATTCCCGTTAAAGCTGGAAGACAACCCTTCTTATCTGAATTTCCCAGGTGAAAACGGCGTCAGCAATTATAGCGAAGGGATTTTCGTAGGATACCGCTATTATGATAAGAAAAAAATGGATGTTCTTTTTCCGTTTGGACATGGGTTAAGTTATACTACGTTTTCTTATGAAAATATGACGCTTTCCAGTGAAAGTTTCTCGGAAAATGAAACGCTTCAGATTTCATTCACGCTGAGAAACACTGGTAACAGAGCAGGAGCTGAGGCGGTACAGCTTTATATAGGAGCCGCAGACTCCAAAGTAATTCGTCCGGTAAAAGAACTGAAAGATTTTCAGAAGGTATTTTTACAGTCCGGAGAAAGCAAAAAAATCACGTTTAAGGTGGACGGTTCTTCTCTTGCTTATTATGAGACGAAACTGGATGACTGGTTTGCACCGTCCGGAACTTATCAGATTTCAATTGGAAGTTCTTCCGAAGATATACGGCTTCAAAAAGAAGCAGCTTATACAGCGGTTACTCAGATTCCGGTTGTCATTACCAGAGATTCTTCCATTGGTGAACTTGCAGGTAATCCGAAAGCTGAGATGCTGTTTTCAGCAGTAAAATATGATGGTGCCACAGAAGCAGATGCACAGGGGCTGGGAGAAGCAGGAGGAGATCTGGCAGCCGCTATGATGGAAGAAATGCCACTAGGTTCTCTTGTAAGCTTTGGCATGATGTCCGGGGAACAGCTGGATGGCCTCATTCAGATGTTGAATTCATAAAAACGGGAGAGATCCGTATGGGAAAAATACAAACGGTATGTGGAAAAATAGATTCTGCTGATCTTGGAGTTACCACCATGCATGAACATACAATTTTTAAACCGGCTGTTCTTGCAAAAATCCTGATGAAATCCATGCCTGATATGTTCAAAGGAATGAAAGGCTTTGAAAACGGTTCGGACATTGGAATGGAAATGGAGCGGAGAAAACAGGAAAATATAATCGGGATTCCTACAGCGAGCATAAGCAGCGTAATCAGTTCTATGAAAATGCCTGGAACGAATCCAAAACGCAAATTATCAGACATGGACTATTATATTCAGGAACTGCTGCAATTTAAAAGAATAGGAGGCATTTCCTTGGTAGACTGTAGTCCGCTGCCTTTTAAGGGAATCCGGCCTGAAACCAGAAGAGAGTTATCCAGACGTTCAGGAATCAATATCATCATAGCCGCTGGCTATTATACCAAATGTACCATTCCCAAAAAGGATTTAAAAATGGGCGAAAGCTGGATGACGGAGAAGGTAGAGGCAGGAATCCGGGATGGATTTGGAGAAGAACACATATTGCCGGGAATTGTAAAATGTGCTGTCTCCTGTGTGCAAAATGGAACAATCTGTGAGGAGGAGATGACAGCAGTAAGAGCGTGTGCTAATGCCGCAAAAAAAACAGGACTTTGTCTTCATATCCACACAGCTTTTCCGGTAAGAAAAACTATGATTCTGGAATTGGCAGACATACTATCCGGGCAGATTGAGCTTGATCCCAGACGAGTGGTATTTTGCCATATGGACAGCTATAATCTGGGCTCAGGTAATCCGTCAGCCAGGATTAATAAAGATGGATATGATATGGAATTGCCTGTCAAATTAGCAGAAAAAGGATTTAATGTAGGACTGGATACCTGGGGAAGCAGCAATAATCCGTCGGAAACGGATCTGTTTAACCTGAATGCACGGAAAAAGATGCTACAGGAACTTATCGCAGCCGGTTATATTCAAAATATAACACTCGGACATGATATGATGAGTAAAGCTTCCGGGACACAAAATGGAAATCAGGGATATACTTTATGGCTACAGATACTGAAAAATATGATGACTGATGGAACGATTACACCACAGGAATTTCATATACTTACAATTGATAATCCAGCAGGCATCCTTACAATCAATCGTACTTAAAAACCTAATAGGAAGGATGAACTCATATGATCGAACTAAACGAAAAGACAAAGTTGAAAACCATGATGGAATACGAACCAGTGAAAGACCTGGGAAAATATTTCATATATACTACATCTTTTCTTATGAAAAAAATTGTGCAGGGAAATTTTCAGCAGCTGAAACCAATGGGCTGGAACATGGAAAGTATTTTTTACGGATACCGTTTCCTCTGTCAGAGCGCAGAAAAAAATAAATGCCTTTATCCAGTTTATGAAAAAGACGAGTGCAGGGATGATAAATATAAAAAGGATGTAAATCTGATTTATTTTCCGGCTGAAAAAGAGGAAAGCAAGCCATACATTATTTTATGTGCAGGAGGCGCATATGTATCGGTCTGTTCTCTTGTTGAATCCTATCCTGTAGCAGCAAGATTTCACGATCTCGGATATCCTGTATTTGTCTTAAACTATAGAGTTGGGGGCAAAGATATTATGCCTGGACCTTTAGATGATCTGGCTGCTGCAATTAAATTTATACGGAAAAATACGGATAAATTGAAAGTCGGTGATGAGTACATTGTATGTGGTTTTTCGGCAGGCGGAAATTTAACTGCTTTATGGGGAACATCCAATCACGGATACCAATATTACGGGCTTCCAAAGCCTAAGGCACTATTCCCTATATATCCGGCTGTAAGCTCATGCTTGTATAAAGATGACAAATTGAATATAGGCTTTTTGGAAACAATGTTTGGAAAAAATTACAAAGATAAAATGAAGGACTATGATGTGGATTCCCACGTAGACGAAGCTTATCCGCCCTGTTACATCGTAAATTGCGAAGATGATGACCAGTTAGATTATCGGCATTCTTTGTATCTTAAAAATGCACTGGAAAACAAGCATATTCCTGTAAAACATGAACTTGGAAAAAAGGGTGGTCATGGATTTGGAGAAGGACGCGAAACAGATGTAGAAGGCTGGTATAACAGAGCTGCGGAATTTGAAAGGGGGCTCTAAAATGCGTCAAAAACAGGTTTTTAATCCGTATCTTCCGGTTCACACATATATTCCGGATGGGGAACCCCATGTATTTGGTGATCGGGTCTATATCTTTGGCTCTCATGATAAAGAAGGGGGCGAGACTTTCTGCATGCTGGATTACGAAGTATGGTCAGCCCCTGTCAATGATCTGAAAAACTGGACCTGCCATGGCATCAGCTATCACGCCTGGCAGGATCCCGGGCGGAACGAGAAAGAGAAATATATGTATGCTCCTGATGTGGTAAAGGGCAATGACGGACGCTATTATCTCTATTATGCAATGGCTGGCGGAACATTTACAGGATTAATCCATGTGGCATCGTCGGACTATCCTGAAGGACCATATGAGTACTATGGTATTTTGAAGACTTTGGATGGAAAGCCTTATGACCGGAACATTACGTTTGATCCGGCGGTCATGAATGACAATGGAACCATTCGCCTGTATTATGGCTGGGCACTTGCTTCCCCTGATGCATCCGGTATCTCCGGAGAACAACGAAAAGCTATGGCTCCCATGCTGTTGAATCTTGAAATGAAAATGTTCAATAAAACAAAAGAACAGATCGAAAGAGAAAAAGATGGAATCCAAGGAGCTTTCACAGTAACTCTGGCAGATGATATGCTTACCGTTTTGACAGAACCGGTAAAAATCCTGCCAGGACAGTTGGATGCTGCCGGAACAAAGTTTCAGGGACACGCTTTTTTTGAGGCAAGTTCGATCCGAAAGATAGGAAGCACGTATTATTTTATTTATTCTTCAGAGGTAAACCATGAATTGTGTTATGCGACCAGCCTGTTCCCTGACCGGAATTTTAAGTATGGCGGTGTCATTATTTCCAATGGTGATATTGGCTTTCACGGAAGAAAACCGGAAGACCGTCTGGCAATAACCGGGAACAATCATGGAAGTATAGAAAACATAAACGGCAACTGGTATGTGTTTTATCACAGACATACTCATAAAAGCTGCTACAGCCGGCAGGGATGTGCAGAAAAAATAGAATTATGCGAGGATGGTTCTATTTTGCAGACAGAAATGACTTCCTGTGGATTAAATGGAGGTCCTCTTGAAACGACCGGCTGTTATCCTGCGGTTATTGCATGCAATCTGACTAATGGAAGAATGCCTCATATCAGCCAGGATAGAACAGAAGAAGCAATTCCATACATTACAGAAGAAAATGGTCAGTGCCTGATAAAAGATATCTGTAATCAAACGCAGATTACATATAAGTATTTCAATTTTACCGGAGATACAAAGTTGAATTTAAAAATGCAGATTCAGGGGGAAGTTTTGTTAGATGTATATATC
>CAVITM010000097.1:0-4648 GCA_963645455.1 Moraxellaceae bacterium
TATAGCAAAGTAATCAACGCACTGGATAAAAACGGAGCATTCTGGAATGCCAAATATTGGAAGAACAACGGTCAGCCCCACACGAAATACTTATCAAATGCCGACCTGCATCAGTATACCAGCGTCGGCAGAGCTAGTGGCATTAGCGGCGATGTTGATTTGAATCAGATCGTCGGAGATAAGCCCTTGTCATGGTTTACGACTCCGATCGGCTCCGATCAGAGCCAAAAGAGCACGGAACAGAGCGCAAAGAAGAGCTTTTCCGGTACTTATCCGGTGCTTCCGGATAAAGCCAAATACGGGAGAGCTTATTACAAGCAGGGCGACGGAATCACCACCCTCAAGGACTTCCCGACGCAGATCAAGCGCGTGCAGACTCTTGTCAACTGGATTGATGACTCAACGGCGGATATCGCAGTTGATGGTAAGTTTGGGGCGGCGACTGCTGCCAAGGTCAAGAAAGCTCAGGGTATTCTGGAAGTTGCCGCGGACGGTGCTTTTGGAAAAACGACATTGACCGCCGCAAAGGCCTTTACAAAATAAGCAGAAAATGATACAATGAGGAAGGAAAGTTGACCGACCTAAACGTCCCCGTTGGTCGGCGGCTATTCCGACCTTTCTGGGATTTATTGAATAAACATCTTGATTTCCTAACTCATGGATAGGAGCCTCGCAAGAGGCTCTTATTTTTTTGAAAAAAATATGAAAACTGATGAAAAAAACTGTTGACATTATACCCAATGAGTGCAATAATATAATCACAGAAGGAAATACATAAGATCAGAAAGGTGAGGTGCAAAAATGGAAAGAGGATACATCAAAGTTAAAGCATGGGTTATCGAAAAACAGGAGCAGGCAAGCAGAAGATACAACATGTACATCGACGTTTACAGCCGAGATGAAAGCGGAACGATTGAAACGGATGAAAATGGTTACTATACAGTTTGGGCTGAAACGGTGCTTAACGAAACAGAGAAGGCCGTTAAAGTTGAATTGTCAACAGGCGACATTGTTGGCTCTGTTAAGGGTTGGACATGCTGGATTCCGAAGAGCCAGATCGCATAAGAAAAGAAAGGACTGCAAGAATATGAAAAATTATAGCGAATTTTGCGAAGGGTTAACCGTTGATGAAATTGCTGAAAAGCTTTACGACGAGGATTTTTTTAAAGGCTTTTTGGAACATTATACGCACGAATCAAAAAAAGACATTGAACGAGATTTTGGCAACTGCAATTTTTACGCCAATTCCAAAGCTGGCTTTGCTAAATATCGCGCGGAACTTATTGAAGGTGGCGAGGATGACGAAGAGCTTATTGCTTATGGCTGGTCTCAATTGGACAACATTCACGACCTTATTCGCTTTGATTGGTATGTATGAGGTGGGTATATGACTATAAAAGAAGCTTGCGAGCGTTCCGGGCTAGCAACCGCTGAATTAGCTAGGCGGCTAAAAATGCCATATAGAACGCTTCAAAACTACGCTCTAGGCACCAGACAGTGCTCGGAATGGGTGGAGCTATTGCTGATTAAAGAAATAAACAACATGTCCGAATCGCGGGCAAAATGAGGGCAAGTTTTTTTACAAAACCACGCTATTTTGCCCACAACGCGAAAAGGCTTTTGTGGACAAATTCCAGTAAAAACAAGGGCTGTCGCACTTTTTTATAAACAGGCATAAAACGAGTGAGTGCCCTTTTCCTGCATTTAACAAAGAGCCGGAAACCTTGTAAATAAAGGAATCCAGCTCTTTTCTTTTTGCCTTGCGGGCATTTTGCGGGCACTTTTATTTTACGGCCAAAAGGCGGACCTCTTTTATACGCTCATTGGCCGCTTCTTTTTGCTTCTGGGTGACATGTAGGTACACCTCTTTTGTGATCTTACTGTTTGCGTGACCAAGCCGGCGGGAGATCTCTTCCAGCGGGATGCCATTTTCCGCCAACAAGCTGGTGTGAGTGTGCCGGAGCGAATGCAGCGTTAACGTTTTTCCGAGAGCATCCTGGCAGTGCTTTTTGAAATATTTATTCAGAGCGTAAAAAGAAAGGTGCTCTCCCTTCGACGTGAAAAAAAGAAGATCTGTCCGAACGCCTAGCCGGACCATCATCTCTTTCCTCCGACGCAAATAGTCGGCCATCATTTGCAAAAGCTCATCCTGCATGTAAATAGTGCGGTTGGATTCGGTTGTTTTTGTAGATGTTACGATTTTGTTAACAGAATCATACGTTTTTGTCACTTTTATTTCCCTGGTAAATAAATCAACGTCGCTTTCTCTAAGGGCGATGGCTTCACCGGATCTACATCCGGACAGGAGCAGGAAGCGGACAAAATCCCGATTGACTCCGCTCATTCCGTCGATTAAGGTCCTGGCTTCGTTCGCTTCGAGATATTTAACTTTATTCGAGATCTCGCAATCTTTGAAAAAGCCTAGTCGCTGAAACACTCCCGAATCCGTGAGGTATTCCTCTTGGTAGCACCATTTCAAAAAAGCTTTTAGCCTTTTCATGTATTCGTTTAGCGTGGCGTTGCTCTTTCCGGTGGCCATCAGCTTATTTTTTATATAAGCAGCACTCAGACGATTAATAAGCGCGTCCTCGCCTAAAATCACGGCCAGCCGACGCAAGCTCTTGTTATTCCGAACGGCGGTCGAGAGCTTGAGCGTCCTTTTCTGATAAGAAAAATAAAGCTCTATCAGCTCCGAGAGCGTGTGATCCGTGCTTACTTCTTTATTTGCTTGAGCTTCCAGAAGCTTATACGCCTCCTTCCTTGCTCTGGGAGTGTCTTTGCCCAAGGTTACGGAGTAGCGCTTTCGCTTCCCCGTCAACCGATCTTCGAAATACTCGCGGAAGCGGTACTTTCCGTTATTTGTCGCTTCTACTGTCATTCAGCATCCCTCTCATTTCTTTCTGATATTTGGCTAAACGCCTTATCATTGCGTCAACGGCTTCTTTATTCTCAAAAGAAAGTGCCCGATACAACTGCACGCTTTCTTCTTCTTCCCATCCCATCAGATACGCGGGCGTTGTGTTCAATACTTTTGCATATTTAACAACGGCGGTTTGCGTTAAGTCATTTATACCTTCCTCAACTTTATTTATTGTTGACCTCGATTTGTATCCTAACTTTGTAGCGAGCTCCTGCTGGGTCATACCGAGCTCTTGCCTCCTCGATTTTATGCGCGAACCTATTCCATACATGTAAAGCTCCTTTGCAACTCCATTTATTCATTTCTACGATATAAATATAAGAAAAAAGTGATTGAGAGTCAACAAAATTTTAATAAAACAGAAAAAAATGTTGACTTTTAATCAACAAAGGGGTACCATATGCTTGTAGCCGATAAATCTACAAACCAACCGAGAAAGGAGAGCAATGACAGACACAGAACTATTATGGAACATCATTGACAGCAAAGGAATCAAGCGGAGAGCTGTAGCTCATGCTATTGGCATGAGCTACCAGGGATTCCTTAATAAAATGAAACATAAGCGTGATTTTACGGCGACCGAGATTCAACGCTTGTGTGAATTTTTGAATATTGAAAGCCTGGAAGAAAAGGAGCGGATTTTTTTTGCTGGCAATGTTGACGGAGAATCTACAAACCAACCGAGAAAGGAGAGCAATGACAGAAATGGATGAAAAGCTTTTGTGCTACAAATCAGTCCGGGAGCTGGCCAAAATCATGAGCGTCAGCTATTGCACGGCCTACAACCGTGTTAAGGAGATGGCAGAAGAGCAGGAAAAAGGAACCTATCCAGC
This sequence comes from Moraxellaceae bacterium, assembly GCA_963645455.1. GTDB lineage: Bacteria > Bacillota > Clostridia > Lachnospirales > Lachnospiraceae > W0P33-017. The sequence goes on from CAVITM010000097.1 coordinate 3,754, forward strand.
GTGGGTACTGGTCAAGGATGGCAGCTTAATAAGATGCTGGCTCCCAGCGTTCCTGCACTACGAGAATGAGAGGAAATGGCTTAGAAATAAGGCATTTAGATGCTATGCCAAGCCATTTCACGAATGAAAGGAAAATAAGATGGCAGAAGGAATCATGTACACGATGGCGTGCGCAGTTGGCTTTTTCGGAGCCTTGGAAGGCTCGGAGCACAACTTTATGGCAATGGGTGCCTGCTTGACGATGGCGGCCCTTATGATGGTGATCGGAGTCATGTTTGAAGCAATCAAGGAAGAGAGAGAAAAAAATGGACGTTAACAGCGGAGTAATCCTTACAAAAAGTGAGTACCAGACGCTTCTTGAGGCGTCGGCAACACTCGACATCATTAAGAGGGTGCTACGCACTCACAAAAGCGTGAGGTTTACCGGAACAGAGCTTAAGGCGGTGCTTAGCTCTATCTTGGAAGATGCAGAAGAAGCAACTGAAAAAGTTGAGATCGAAGTTGTTGAAGAGAAGAAAGAGGTTGATCTTATTTGATTGAAGAGCTTATCCCCTGCGGAAAGGTCAATGCTGTTAGTCGGGAATGGCTCGCCGGAGCCACCGGCATGACGGACAGAGAGGTTAGGCGCGAGATCGCCAACGCCAGAGAAGAGAGAAAAGTGGTCATCCTGTCTCGATCGGACGGAGCTGGTTACTACAGGCCATTGCCGGAGGACGCCGACGACCTTAACTTGTTTGTCCGGCGCGAGAAGGCGAGAGCACTCAGTATCTTGAAGGGTCTAACCGCGGCGAAGAGGTTACAAAAGGAGCTAAATGAAAGAGTTGGAGAATAGAATGGTGATTGATAGAGAGTGGCCGGAGGCATCCGAACCGGAACCGATGATAGACGCTTTTTG
>CAVITM010000097.1:4894-8617 GCA_963645455.1 Moraxellaceae bacterium
AAGATCATAGAGCACGACGGTAGCGCGGTGCTCATGCAGGCGGTGATTTTAGATGACGAAGGCAGAGTGGTAGCTTCTGGTTACTCCAGAGAAGAAAAGCAGAGCTCCTATATAAACAAGACGTCATACATCGAAAATTGTGAAACATCCGCCGTAGGGCGTGCGCTGGGCTTCCTCGGAATCGGGATTGACGGCGACATTGCCAGCGCGCAAGAGATGTATGGGGCAACGGTCACGCAGGAAAAAAACAGGATTGAGGAAAAGAAGCGAGAAAAAATCACGCTTGCCGACACCATCATCCTCGAAGGGCTTTTGGAAGGGCATGACGGTTGGAAAGCGCAGATTCGAAGCCGCTACAGCGTAGAGGAATGGGCGGATCTTACTGCAAGCCAGTACCTCGAAGCGATTGAGGCCATTAAAAAGCTGATCGAAGCGCAGGAAAAGAAGCAGGAAGAGGCAAAGCATGAAGTTTAGCATTGAAGGAGAGCCAGTAGGAAAAGCTAGGCCTCGCGTATACCACACAAACGGCGTCACAAGGGCAGTTACCCCCGAAAAAACAAAAGAGTACGAGCGACAGGTAAAAATAGCATATTGGGGGGAATATGGACACAGGATGCTGTATCTCACGGAGCCTTTATCCGTAGAAATCATCGCTGAGTACAACATCCCACAAAGTGCCAGCAAAAAGAAGCGTGCGGCGATGCTGGCGGGCGAGATATGCCCTACGAAAAAACCGGACATTGACAACGTGGTTAAGAGCATTCTGGACGCGCTGAACGGAGTGGCCTACTCCGACGACAAACAAGTTGTCCGCTTGACAGCTGTCAAGCGCTACGCGGAAGCGCCAAAAACAACCGTGCTCATCAAGGAGGTGAAAGGTGGAAAAGAATAAAGGAGCTAGCTTTTCTTTGCTAAAAGACCACATTAATGCTATCTTTTTTCTCCCGGACGAGCAGGCGGGCAGGCTTATAAAAAGCCTATATGCCCATGTCAATGGTCAAGAAGCTTTGGAAATGGGAGAAGGGGCAACAATCCTTTATATGACGATGGCGAAGGAGGTTGACACCTACCAACGTAAATATGACGAAAAGTGCGAGCGGAGAGCCATCGCAGGAAAAAAAGGTGGTCTAGCAAAAGCTAGCAATGCTAAGCAAAGCTTAGCAAAGCTTAGCAATAAAGATAAAGATATAGATAAAGATATAGATAAAGATATAGATATAGATAAAGATATAGATAAAGATACTACTAAAGTAGTAGTAGAAGGGAGCCAACCCACCTACTCCCCCACCAACTACACCCTCACAGCTCAAGAATTCCGAACCTTATCCGATGAGTTTGAACCGGAGTTGGTCTACTGGGGATTGAAGCGGATGGACGACTACTTGCAGCGGAATCCCGGCAAGAGCTTTGCAAGTTACTTTCAGACTATAGCCGAATGGACAAGGCGTGAGCTCGTGAAAAGAGTCAAGGAAAAGGAGCAGGAGCAGAAAGGGGATGTTTTTGAAGAGTGGTTAAAGGAGAGTGGATAAGCCTTGCCAAGAAGCTAAAAAGCGTTTATCCGAAAAGCTTTGCTGAACAAACAGAGCTGACAAGCTGGTTTGATGCATTGAAGGAATACGATGCAACAGCGGTTGCGACAGCCATTGATAAATGGATTGTTTGCAACAAATGGCAACCAAAGATAAACGAAATCATCAACCTGCTTCCAATCAGGACGGAATATGACTGGGCGATGATTTGTGAAATTTACAAGGACTGCGGTGAAAAAGAGTATCTGCCAAGCAAGGAAGAGTATCTAGCAAGATTTACAGAGAAAGAGAGGGAAAAGTTACTTGAGCGAGTTGACAGAAAGAGTTGTTGCCGGAGCGGTGTTGACCGCTGACGGAATCCGAAAAGAAAAAATAAACATTCTGAATTTTAACGAAGGAAAAAACAGCACACTCACATTGGGAGTGTGGGGAAGCATGTTGTCAATCAGCGTGTCCACGGAAGAGATCTTGTGGGCCATTGCCGGACACGGGAACGTGGAAGAACAGGAGGAAGCGCAAGATGGAGATTAATAGATTTAAACATATGACCGGCCGACCAGAGAAAAGCGGCTGGTATCATGTGCTGATTGCTGACAGGAACTCAAAGAAGGCTAGCATCTCGAAGCGCACCAAGCCGAAGCCAGAGCCGGGATTTACTCGAGAGAGGTGGCTGTATCGGAATGAGGAATGGTGGGGCAGCGATGCAGACTTCCACGACAAAAAGAATCCACCAAAACCAAAGCCGCTTCCGGCGTATTGGACGGATGATGACATGGCGGAAGATACGGCCGGGAAGCCGCTGCACAATGTTGGAGTGGTGACGCTGCTGGAGATCCTGCTGAATGACTGGCGAAAAGATTACAAAAGTACATACAGGCAGGTACTGGCAGATCCAAGCGACAAGAGCGCGAAGATGAGGCTAGACACCTTGGAGAAAGAGCTGAGAGATGGCGGGCTGATCAACGCGTGCTTATGCGATGTTGAGCCGGAGGACGTCATAAAACATGCAAGAAAAGATGTGATCAAGCGAGAGCTGTGGGCACGCAGGAGGTAACATGAACAAAGTAACATTGATTGGGCGACTGACAAGAGACCCAGAGGTTAGATACAGTCAGGGAGAAAGCAGCACGGCTATAGCAAGATACACTCTTGCAGTAGACAGACGCTTTAAGGGCAAGGATGGAGAGCAGACAGCTGATTTCATCTCTTGTGTAGCATTTGGTAAGGCAGGAGAGTTTGCAGAGAAGTACCTGCATAAGGGCACAAAGATTGCGGTAAACGGCAGAATCCAGACAGGAAGCTATACCAACAAGGACGGTCAGAAGGTTTACACGACGGATGTTGTAATCGAAGACCACGAATTTGTTGAGAGTAAACAGACAGCAGGAGCGACAACAAGCACTCCGAGCTATGACGGCAATTTCGTAGATATCCCAGATGATATCGAGGACGAGTTGCCATTCGCTTAAGACCTTAACGCCACAGGCGATAAGCACCTCGCCAAAGTCACTATTAATTAGCAGTTTTTTTCAAAACCTAACCGAATCTTATATAAGCATTAGACACAAAATATCCGCCGCTATGGCGAGGGGCGGCGTTAAACAGAAAGGGAAAACAATGGGATTAAATTATTACGACAATGTATACCGCTATGAAGGAAAGGTATATTGTGAGACAGACTTGAGTAAAGAGCTTGGTGACGAGTGGGGCGGCGATTTGTACGACCTTTACTGGGAGCTGAAAAAGAAAGGAATCTTAGACGAGAGGACGCTTTACTACAAGCGAAGCAACGAAGGACGTGAACCGAAATGGTATGACGAGTGTGAGGAACTTCTGGCGGACATGGCAGAAGAGTTAGGGCTGGAGGTGTTTGAAGAGCATTGATTCTTTGCAATCCATATAAATTTTATGACGTAGCAATATATGTAAAATGCGATGCTTGCTCATATACGGCGTTTGTAGACGGCACAGAAGGCCAAACAGACAGATGCTTAGCGCATGACTGGTTACATGAACATGACTGGAAAACCATGAAACACAATGAAAAATGGATTCAACTTTGTCCAGAATGCAAGACAATGTTTTATCAAAGAAAAAGAGAAAAATGGTTCGGGGAGGTAAAGGCGTGAAATACAGGTTAACAGACGAAATAAAAGAATGGTGCGGTCATACGCTCCACAAGATTGAATATACA
>CAVITM010000098.1:0-8523 GCA_963645455.1 Moraxellaceae bacterium
CCTTGTGGATCAGATGCACCGTGATGATTATAGTGCTAATGTGCGGGTATGTCAACTAAAAAAAAGCCGCCTGCGTTTTCGCGCAAGCGACTCTTTCTATTGTATCCACATATGTGATTCCTGTAAGCCCATCAAATAAAGCTGTGCCATCTGTTCATCGTAACGATCGGGGGCGGGATGATAGAACTTTAACATCTTTACCAGATGCTCCTCCTGACCGTTAGATGGGGTAAAATCCGCGATCCATTCGTGTACCAGATCGTGGAGCGCATCCGGCCGGATATCTGCAGCAGCTTCCTTGCCGCACAGCTGTGCGAGAAGGCCTGCCGCATAATACATCTCATAATTGCCGGTCATGACAGATGCCTGCAGGTTACATTTGATGATCACACTTTGTCTGGCTAATTCTACGTGCATTGATTATTTTGCAGCGTTTGCAGCCTTGATTGCCTCGGTCAGGGCAGGAACGATCTTGTGCAGATCTCCTACGATACCATAGTCAGCTACATCAAAAATCGGAGCATCTGCATCTTTGTTGATAGCGATGATCAGATCAGACTCTTCCATACCTGCTACGTGCTGGATCGCACCGGAGATACCGATGGCAAAATATACGTTGGGACGAACGGTCTTTCCGGTCTGTCCTACCTGATAATCCTGAGCAAGCCAGCCATTCTCTACAACTGCACGTGAGCAGCTGACCATTCCGCCAAGGGCGTCTGCCAGATCCTGCAGCATCTTGAAGTTCTCTGCGCTGCCTACACCACGTCCGCCGGATACAAGGATCTTGGCGTCCATGATATTTTCTACCTGTCCAACTGCCTTTACGACCTCAAGGATCTCAACATAACGGTCGTTAGGAGTAAAGCCGGGGTTGAACTCGATGATCTGGGCCTTTGCTCCTGCGATAGGAGCGATCTTCTGCATAACGCCGGGACGAACAGTAGCCATCTGGGGACGATTGTTCGGGCATGCGATAGTAGCGATAGTGTTGCCGCCGAATGCAGGACGGGTCATAAGCAGCTGATTGTGCTTCTGCTCATCCTCCTTGCCAGGCTGTGCTACTAAGGGGAAATCACCGATCTCAAGAACGGTACAGTCTGCAGTCAGACCGGTTGCTACTCTGGCAGATACGGTCGGTCCTAAGTCACGTCCGATGGCAGTAGCGCCTACCAGCATGATCTCGGGCTTGTACTCATTGATGACAGATGCCAGTGCATGTGCATAAGGCTCTGTACGATAGGTCTCTAATTCGGGATCGTCTACTACGATAACCTTGTCTGCGCCGTACTCAGCCAGCTTGTCACATAATCCCTTTACATTATTTCCAAGAAGGACAGCGGTAACATCAGTTCCTAATGCTGCTGCTAACTCTTTTCCTTTTCCAAGCAGCTCATAAGCGATAGAGCTAATCTCATTGTCTACCTGCTGTGCGTAAATAAATACGCCCTTATATTCTTCTAAACCCATTTCGTTTCACCACCTTTATTAGATAACGTGTTTCTCGGTTAATTTGTTCATGATATATGCAACAGACTCGGTCGGATCAAGGACAACCTTCTCGCCAGCGCCCTTACGAACCTTGTCAGATGCCTTTGCGATCTTGGTGGGAGAACCCTTGAGACCGATGTTGGCGTCATCCAGATCCTTTAAGTCTGCTCTGCTCCAAACGATAACTTCTTTCTCGTCATAAGCATCAAAAATACCGCCGGGAGTCATGTATCTGGGTGTGTTCAGCTCGGATAATGCAGTGATCAGGCAGGGCATTTTTGCCTTTACCATATGATATCTGTCCTCATACTGACGCTTTACGATGACGCTGTCGCCCTCAAGCTTGATATCCTCTGCATAAGAGATCACGGGAAGTCCAAGATGCTCTGCGATCTGAGGACCTACCTGAGCGGTATCTCCATCGATAGCCTGACGACCGGTGATAACCAGATCATAGTCAAGGTTGCGAAGTGCGCCTGCAACGGTAGAAGAGGTAGCCCATGTATCTGCGCCGCCCAGTACACGGTCAGTTACAAGGATAGCCTTGTCTGCGCCCATAGCCAGTGCCTCACGAAGTGCGTCCTCTGCCTTGGGAAGACCCATGGTCAGTACAGTAACCTCTGCGCCGTTCTGATCCTTGATGCGAAGTGCTGCCTCTAAGCCGGCCTTGTCATCCGGGTTCATGATGGCTAACATCGCTGCTCTATCAAGTGTTCCGTCCGGGTTGAACTTTACGCCACCCTTGGTATCGGGAACCTGTTTAATACATACTACGATTTTCATGTATTTTTTCTCCTTTTTTAGACTTTTCAATCACGACTACTTCAATAAAGCGCCGGAGATAACCATACGCTGAACCTCTGAGGTTCCCTCGTAGATCTCGGTGATCTTGGCATCACGCATCATACGCTCTACTTCGTACTCTCTGATATATCCGTATCCACCAAACAGCTGTACGCACTCGGTAGTAACAGCCATAGCAGTCTCAGCAGCAAAAAGTTTTGCCTTTGCAGCTTCTACGGAGTATACCTTCTGATTTGCCTTTGCAACAGCAGCTCTGTAAACTAAGAACTTAGCAGCATCGATTCTGGTAGCCATGTCAGCCAGCTTGAACTGTGTATTCTGCTGTGCAGCGATGGAACGGCCAAACTGCTTTCTCTCTTTTGTATAAGCGATGGCACGGTCAAGTGCGCCCTCTGCGATACCAAGTGCCTGAGCAGCGATACCGATACGTCCGCCATCCAGTGTATGCATTGCGATAGGGAAGCCTTTTCCTTCCGGTCCAAGAAGCGCATCCTTGGGGATTCTGCAATCCTCAAAGATCAGCTCATAGGTAGAAGATCCGCGGATACCCATCTTCTTCTCTTTTGTTCCGAATGAGAATCCGGGAGCACCCTTCTCAACGATAAATGCGGAGAAGTTCTTTTTCTTGCGTCCCTTCTTGTCCTCGGTCACGCTGGTGATAGCGATGACGATATATACGTCAGCCACCTTTCCGTTGGTGATGAAGCACTTGGATCCGTTCAGTACCCACTCGTCGCCGTCCAAAACAGCCTTGGTCTGGCAGCCCTGTGCGTCAGTACCTGCGCCGGGCTCGGTCAGTGCAAAAGCACCAAGCTTTTCGCCCTTTGCCAGTGCGGTGACATATTTCTGCTTTTGCTCCTCACTGCCGTAGGTCATGATGGGATCAATGCAAAGAGAGGTGTGTGCAGATACGACAACGCCTGTCGTAGCGCAAACCTTTGACAGCTCCTCAACACACATTACATAGGTCAGAGGATCGCAGCCCTGTCCGCCATACTCCTTGGGAACCGGGATACCCATGAATCCATATTTGCCCATCTTCTTTACAGTCTCAGCCGGGAAAGCTTCTGTCTCGTCTGTCTCCTGTGCGAGGGGCTTTACTTCTGTCTCAGCGAACTCTTTGAATAAAGAGCGGGCCATTTCATGCTTTTTGTCTAAAGAAAAGTCCATGATTTATACTCCTTTAATTTTTATTGTAATTGGGCTTTCGCAATGCGAAAGCCCTAAATGCCTATCTTACTGTGCGTCCACCGGTGTCTTGGTGCGATCAGCGTTGTATACATAGAAGCCCTTGCCGCTCTTAACGCCGAGATTGCCACCGCGAACCATCTTGCGGATCAGCGGGCAAGCACGATACTTGCTGTCACCAGTCTCATTATAAAGTACATCCATGATTGCAAGGCAGATGTCCAGTCCTACGAAATCGCCCAGCTCCAGGGGTCCCATGGGATGATTTGCGCCCAGCTTCATAGCAGTGTCGATACCAGCGATATCAGATACGCCTTCCATCTTGATGAAGGCTGCCTCGTTGATCATGGGGATCAGGATACGGTTCACAACGAAACCTGCTGCCTCATTCACCTGTACCGGAGTCTTGCCGATCTCTACAGCAATCTTCTTGATGGCATCTACGGTCTCAGCAGGTGTATTCACACCAGCGATCACCTCGATGAGCTTCATACGGTCTGCAGGATTGAAGAAATGCATACCGATCATGGGGCGGGTCAGGCCATTTCCGATCTCTGTGATGGAAAGGCTGGAGGTATTGGAAGCGAAAATGCACTCAGGCTTAGCGATCTTGTCAAGCTCTGCAAAAGTGGTCTTCTTTACTTCCATGTTCTCGAATGCTGCCTCTACGATCAGATCACAGTCCTTGCATAAATCTTCCTTTAAGCCGGGAGTGATCTTGGCAAGAATGCCATCGACTGCATCCTGAGTCATTTTTCCTTTTTCTACTAATCTGGCATATCCTTTAGCGATCTTGTCCTTGCCGCCCTGTGCCCACTCCTGCTTGATGTCGCAGAGTGCTACTTCATATCCGTCAACCTGGGCAAATGCTTTTGCAATACCCTGTCCCATGGTACCTGCACCAATAATGCCTACCTTCATGATAGATCCTCCTTATATTTTAAAATAATGTTTATGAAATACTTACAACGTAAGAACCCACGGATTGCTCCATGCTGCGCATTCCCGCAATCCTATGTACACTCGTAATCCGCCTTATCAGGCTACTTACTCGTGTCCATGAACGTTTCTAATGCAAAGATAACTCTGCAGATAAATCTGCTCGTTATCTTTGCATCGAAACTGGGTTCTTACTGCTCATACTTTTCAACGATAGTAGAGCAGCCCATGCCGCCGCCGATACACAGTGTAGCCAGACCTCTCTTTGCCTCGGGTCTCTTCTGCATCTCATGAAGCAGTGTAACTAAGATACGGCAACCGGAAGCTCCCACGGGATGTCCAAGTGCGATGGCACCACCGTTGACATTTACCTTGCTCATATCAAACTTCAGATCACGTGCAACTGCGATAGACTGTGCAGCGAATGCCTCATTAGCCTCAATCAGATCGAAATCATCGATGGTCAGGCCGGTCTTTGCCAGTACCTTCTTGGTAGAAGCGACAGGTCCAACACCCATGATCTCAGGCTCTACACCGCCAAGAGCACCTGCGATCCAGGTAGCCATGGGAGTGATGCCAAGTTCCTTAGCCTTCTCCTCGCTCATTACAACGACTGCTGCTGCACCATCGTTGATACCGGAAGCATTACCTGCGGTAACGAGTCCGCCCTGCTTGCCGGAGCAGCACTTTAATTTGCTCAGAGACTCTGCTGTAGTACCCGGACGAGGTCCCTCATCCTTTACGAAGTCAACCATTTCCTTTTTAACCTTTACGGGAACAGGAACGATCTCATCATCGAACTTGCCTGCTGCAATGGCAGCTTCGCACTTCTGCTGGCTGTTTGCAGAGAACTCATCTAACTCTTCACGGGTGATGCCATACTTGTCACATACGTTCTCAGCAGTGATCATCATGTGATACTGATTGAATGCATCTGTCAATGCATCGTTAACCATGGTATCGATGATGGTGGCATTGTTCATACGATATCCGAAACGAGCCTTTGTCATAGCGTAAGGAGCCATGGACATATTCTCCATACCACCTGCAACCACGATATCAGACTGGCCAGAAATGATCTGTGCAGCTGCTTCGTTCACACACTTAAGACCGGAACCGCATACAACGTTTAATGTAACTGCGGGAACCTCAATGGGAAGTCCTGCCTTGATGGATGCCTGACGTGCAACGTTCTGTCCCTGTGCAGCCTGGATGACACAGCCCATCAGAACCTCGTCTACCTGCTCAGGCTTTACACCTGCACGCTTGATCGCTTCTTTGATCACGATAGCGCCTAACTCTGCAGCGGGTGTATTGCTCAGGCCGCCGCCCATTTTGCCGATTGCAGTACGGCATGCTGATGCGATAACTACTTTCTTTTCCATTTTTTGTCTCCTTTTCGCTTTTTCTGTTAATTTTTTAACAATCCACCAAAAAATAAAATGCTCTGTAACGAGCCTTGCGAAAAGAATTGTATCACGCAATTTGCTCGTTTGCAACTAATTTTAGAAAGATTTAATAAAAAACATGATGACCGATGACATATCCATCGATTGTTCCGTTGTCACGCCTGAAAAAAAGGTAGGGCACGGTAATATTGCCGTTTAAGACCTCCCTCGCCGCCTGGTAACATTCGCTGTTGGCACCTGCCGCCAGCCGCGCGGCCATACGTCCGCTGGCCACGGGAGAAAACTGTCCGCTCTGATAGATGACACCCATGACCGTATTGGGGAAGCTGCTGCTGGCCACACGGTTCATGACAACGCTGCCCACCGCCAGTTTTCCTTCGTAGGGCTCGCCCTCTGCCTCGCACTGGATGATGCAGGCCATGAGTTCGAGATCGCTCTCGCTGACGGAAGTCTCCGAATCACCTGACTCGTCTGTCGTGTCCGATCCATCTGATCCATCAGTATCCGATGTCTGATCTGCCTGGGCTTTTTCTTTTTCCTCCTGCGCACGTTTCGCTGCCAGTTCTTCCTCCTGCCGGCGGATCTCTTCCATTCGAAGGCGGTCCTCCTCGGCTTTTTGCGCCTCCAGCTTTTCTTCATATTCCAGCTGAGCCGCGAGAATCTCTGTGGTCTGCTCCTCTACCTTCAGCTGCTCCTTCAGGTCGGACAGCGTATCTTCTGCGTCACTGCTGGCCACGCCTGCTGCAGTCAAATCATCTCTGGCATCGGCGATCAGGGTCACAAGCTCGTCCTGCGTATCGGTCTGTTCCTGACGAAGTGCCACAAGCTCGTCCTTTTGCGCCTCCAGCTTTTTCTGCTTTTTATTTAAGGATGTGAGCAGCTCCTGATAGGAATTCAGCTGTTCCCTGTCGTAGGCCACTACCTGGGAAAAATATTCCACCCGGTTTAAAAACTCGCTCATGGAGCCGGCGCCAATCAGGGAATCCAAAAGCGACATGTCAGAATTTTCATACATAAAACGAATGCGCACCTTCATGGCCTCATAGCGTTCCTGGCGGGTCTGCTCCAGCTTTTTCAGCTCCTTGGTGGAGGCGTCAATCTGATCATTTTTTTCATTGATGCGCGTATCGATGTCCGTCAGGCTCTGCTGCAGCTCATCCAGCTGATCGTTCAATTCATCCAGACGGTCACTGATGGCATTCTCCTGCTGCTTTGCCGCGTCAAGCTGCTGTTTTGCCTCATCTGTCTGCTCCTTCAGCTGGTCCGCAGCTTCTTTGGAATCTTCAAGCTGCTGCTCGGTGGTCTTTTTTGCGAATGTGGGAACAAATCCCGTGACAGCCAGGGTCAGAGCCAGTCCGAAGATCAGCAGGGCCTGTTTGATTTTTTTATGGGATTGGTAATGTTTTTGCATTTGCCGCGACCCTCCTTTTTATTCCTCTACCCCACAGATAGTGCCGCCGCCGACGACCAATTCGCCGTCGTAGAGCACGGCTGCCTGTCCGCATGTGATGGCGCGCTGGGGCTCATCGAAGAGAAGCTCCACCCTGCCATCCTCCAGGACACGGGCGGTAGCGGATGCCTCCGGGGCGCGGTATCTGGTTTTTGCAGTTATGCGCACCGGTTCTGATGGCTGTTCGTAAGCGATCCAGTTGAAATCATCCACGATACACCTTCTGGAAAAAAGTGCCTGCTCCGGTGCTAAAATGACGGTATTTTGCTCCATGTCCTTACGGCAGACGTACAATGGCGCCGGTAGGGAAAGGCCCAGTCCCTTGCGCTGGCCGATGGTATAGCGAATGATTCCTTTGTGCTCTCCCAGTTTTTTTCCATCCTGTGTCAAAAAATCGCCTGCAGGATATTCTTTTCCGGTATAACGGCTCATAAAGGATGCATAATCGCCGTCCGGTACGAAGCAAATGTCCTGACTGTCGTGTTTCCTGGCATTGACGAAGCCGTAGTCATCTGCGAGGGTTCGGACTTCCTCCTTGGAGAAAAAACCACCCAGCGGAAAAATGGTATGGGAGAGCTGCTCCTGGCTGAGAAAAGCCAGCACGTAGCTTTGGTCTTTGGCTATATTTTGGGCCTTTTTCAGCAAATATCTTCCGTTCACCGGGTCGTATGTTACTCTTGCATAATGTCCGGTGACGATGCAGTCGCAGTCCAGCTCTCTTGCGCGCTGATAGAGTTTGTCAAATTTCATGTAGCGGTTGCAGTCGATGCAGGGATTGGGTGTATCGCCTGCCTCGTAGGCTGCCACAAAGCGGTCAATGACTTCCCTGGAAAAGTCCTCTTTGAAATTCAACACATAGTATGGCATGCCAAGTCTGCTGCATACTTTTCTGGCATCCTCGGTGTCCGACAGGGCACAGCAGCTGCCCTCCCTCTCGATGCCAATTGTTTCGTTTTCGTACAGCTTCATGGTGATGCCGATGCAGTCATACCCATCCCGCACCATAAGAGCCGCCGCAACGGAGCTGTCGACGCCGCCGCTCATGGCGATCAGGGCTTTGCGGGGGGCGGTAGCAGCCGGGCTGTTATCTATATGTTTATTCATAGGTGGTTCCTTTCTTAGCTATCGGAGTAATGTATAGTTATGGGTATTCATGGCTCCGGCCGTAGCTCCCGCGAAGTTTATCTGGGCTGCGGGCTTGGCGGTACCTCTCAGACTGCTCAGATTGCCCGGACGGCGTCG